>WFOK01000021.1 GCA_015488115.1 Mariprofundaceae bacterium | reverse complement strand
TGCAGGAACGTGCTCGGGAAGTAGCGACGGGCCGTGGTCACGCCAGCCGGGCCGGCCACGAAGCCGTCCACGAGGAATGCGACGTGCTCCTCGTTGCCATACTTGGCGAACTCGTTGAGGATGTACTCGCCGCGGGCGATCATCTCGGCAAAGAAGTCCGCCGTGATGTTGGCCGAAAACAGCTTGGCCTCGCCGGTTTCCTGCTGGGCGCGATCCATGGCCTCGGCCACCAGCGGAATCACTTCCTTCATCGGACAGAAGGTCTGGTTCGCCTGCGGCTCGTCGTTCTTGATGAACGTACCGCCCAACCAGAAGTCGTAGCAGGCCTTGGCGAAGGGCTCGGGACGCAGCCCCAGCTTCGGCTTGATGATCGTGCCGGCGATGTAGCCGCCGTCGGTCTCCGGACGGCCGAGCACCTTCCACATGTGCGTGATGTTCGTGGCCGGGCCATCGAACTTCTCGAGCATGCACTGCGGCACATAGAAGTCGAGCATGCGCAGGCCGACGTGATCGCCCATACCCTGGTTGTTGCCCAGGATCAGCGACCACATGTGGGCCACGCCGTGCTTGTCGTCGATCAGGTTGTGATCGAACAGCTCGACCGGATAGGCGATCTTCATCAGGCCGCCATCCTCGCCGAAAGCATTCTCGTCGATCTCATAAACCAGCGCATCCACGCCGCGCGTGAAGTCGTCGGTCGTGCAGACCTCGACATTGGTGCCGGTCGAGGACTCAGCGGCAACGTGGGCCGCCACTTCCAGAAAGCCGTGGCCCGGAGCCGGCTTCAGGCGGTAGGCCACAAGCAGATGCTTGCCGCCCGCGATCAGATCCTCTTCATTGAGGCTCAGATCCGAATAACGATTGGATTGGTCTAATGCCATGGGTTCATTCCTCCCTATGAGCTTTTGATGTTCCAGGCTCCCCCGCAACCAGGGCCGCCTTGAATGCAATGAGGCCTGACATGCCCCAGTTGCGATATGCGGAAGACTGCACATACTCTTCCATCATGTAAAATCAAAGGTTATGATGCTTTCCATAAAGCAAGCTTATGGAGCAACAACCATGAGAATCACACTCAAGCAGTTGCAGATCTTCCAGACTGTGGCCGAGCAGAAGAGCTACACCAAGGCAGCCAAACTACTCTTCATGACGCAGCCTGCCGTATCCATGCAGGTCAAGCAACTTGAAGAGGACGTCGGCCTGCCTCTTTTTGACCGCATCGGCAAAAGCGTCCAATTGACCCAGGCCGGCAAGGAATTGTTGCAACATGCAAGGGCCGTTCAGATCGAGCTGGAGGAAATCCGGCAAAGCATGCTGGCCCTGCGCGGCCTCAAGCGCGGCCGCCTGCATCTGACCATGGCCTCGACGGCCAATTACTTCGCCCCCAAGCTCTTGGCCGGCTTCTGCCGGCAATACCCCAACATTCAAATCAGCCTGAAGGTGGCCAACCGGGCAGGGCTGCTTGAAGCCTTGGAAAGCAACGCGACGGATCTCGCGATCATGGGGCAGCCGCCCTCCACCATGCCACTTGCCGCCGAGGTCTTTATGGAAAACCCCCTGGTCGTTGTCGCCCCCCCCGATCACCCACTGGCTGGAAGGCAGCACATTCCACTCAGGGAAGTCGCAAGGGAACATTTCATCGTGCGCGAGATCGGGTCGGGCACGCGCGCGGCCGTCGAGCGTTTTCTGGCCACGCATGAACTGGACAGGCCCCGTCAGATCGAGATGAATTCATCGGAGGCCATCAAACAGGCCGTCCAGGCCGGACTCGGACTCGGCGTTGTCTCCATGCATACGCTTGAAATGGAGCTGGCACTGAAGCGACTCGTCGTGCTCGATGTCGAGGATTTCCCGATCATGCGCCACTGGCGGCTGGTCTATCGGAAAGACCGTCACTTCTCCCCGGTCAGTCAGGCCTTCCACGATTACGTGCTGGAGCATGCGGCGGAGCTGCAATCAAGCCTGGCCCCGGCCTAGCCCGGATTTTTTTTATGTGATCGCGAATGGATGGCGCCGGATGAGCGAGGTCGGGGCGCGCATGCAGGCAAGCAGCATGGCCGCCGCTAGGGTTCGCAGCCAATGGCGTGCATCCGGCCCGCACAGACAAGCCTGGCGCCGCGAAATGCAGGGGGTCCATCTTCAGCAACACGTCCATGCCGATGCAACCCCTTTTTGGGTTTCGAGATTTCAAATCCCGGCGCATGGTCATCATGAATAGATCCGGGCTAGCCCACGGCGTTCTTTCCAGCAACGCCCATGCGCGCCAGCCACAGCCCAAGTTCATACAATAGCAGCATCGGCACGGCCAGAAAACTCTGCGATATGATGTCCGGAGGCGTCAGAATGGCCGCAATGATGAAGGCCCAGACGACCACATGTCGACGTCTGGATGACAAGGTTTCCACGGCCACCAGATCGAGACGTACCAAGAGCAGCATGACAATCGGTATCTGGAAACTGAGGCCAAATGCGAACAGGAGCTTCAGCACCAGGCTGAGATACTCCCTGACCGCGGGCATGGCCACGATCGTGTCCGTGGAAAAGCCGAGAAAGAATGAAAACACCAGTGGAAACACGACATAGAAGGCAAAGGCACCTCCCGCAATCATCAGCGCGACGCTGGACAGGACATAACTCAGGAACGCGCGCCGCTCCTGCCGGTACAGCCCCGGGGCAACGAAAGCCCAGAGCTGATAAAAGGTGAATGGGGCGGTCACGAAAAGACTCATGACAAGCGCCACTTTCAGGTAAGTGAAAAAGACATCGGGTGCATTCAAGAAAACAAGGGGGGTTCCCGGCGGCAAGGCCTCCCGAATCGGCGTTGAAATCCAGTTGAAGACCTCGTCGGAAAAGTTCATCAGCACGAGCACGCCGACAACGTAGACGAGCATGGCGGCAAGCACCCTCCGGCGCAACTCCCTCAAATGGGGCAACAAGCCCGTGTCACTCTGCGCGGCATCCCCTCCTGCGTGCGAATCCATGTCCCCCCTCAGGAGTCCCCACTCTTTTCATCGGCCGCCCGCTTCACCTTGCGTGCCGGCTCGACATCCACAACCTCGCGCAATGCATCGACCGGCTCGCGAAGCTGGCGCGTCTCCTGATCCAGCTGCCGTCTGATTTCTTCGCCCCAGCGCCGGGCGCCCCGCACGAAGCGCCCGATCTGCGCGAAGAACTCGGGCATGCGCTCTGGTCCGAGCACCAGGAATGCGACAATCGCGATCAGCACCAGCTCCAGCAGACCGATATCAGGCATGGACGATCAGTCTCCGACGCCCTTGCGGCCATCCTCGGATTTCCTTTCATCGTCCGAGATATGCTGCCTGAAACTCTTGATGCCCTTGGCCAGACCCGCGCCGATTTCGGGCAGCTTGCGCGCCCCAAACAGCACCAGTACGATGACAAGGATCAGAATCAGCTCCGTTGTTCCCAGCCCCATGATCTCACTCCTTGTTCGATCGAGTCGAAGCCAGCACGATAGTGTTTTGCAGGCCTGACGCAAGCCTTGCCGGCGGCTCCAGGTTTGTAACCGACGGCCCTGCCCGCTATCATGCCCGCTCCCGTAAGTGGGGCCGATGGATTACGCAAGGAGACGCTTTTGTTCAGACGCATCCTGATTGCCAACCGCGGCGAGTGCGCCATCCGCATCATCCGTTCATGCCAGGAGCTAGGCATTGAGGCCGTGGCCATTTATTCCGAGCCGGATGCGCATGCCTTGCATGTCAAGAAGGCCGATCTTGCCGTCATGATCGGGCCTGACCCCGTCAAGAGCTACCTGAACATCCATCGCATCGTGAATGCCGCGCTGGAATCAGGCTGCGATGCGGTTCATCCAGGTTACGGCTTTCTGTCGGAAAACCCCGAGTTTGCCGAGGAGGTTGTCCGGGCCGGTCTGACCTATATCGGGCCCACGCCCCAAGCCATTCGGGACATGGGCAGCAAGACCAAGGCGCGCGAGGCGATGATCGCTGCCGGCGTGCCTGTGATTCCGGGCTCCGATGGGGCGCTTGAAAGCGTTGAACACGCCCTCGATCTGGCTCGGGAAATGGGCTACCCGGTCATGCTCAAGGCGGCGGCCGGCGGTGGGGGCCGCGGCATCCGCCGTTGCGACAATGATGAGGAGCTGCGGGAGAATTTCATCGTTACCCAGCGGGAAGCCATGGCTGCGTTCGGCAACGACGAACTGTTCATGGAAAAATGCATCGTGGAGCCCCATCATATCGAATTCCAGATCCTTGCCGACCAGCACGGCAACATCGTGCATCTGTTCGAGCGCGACTGCTCCATCCAGCGCCGGAACCAGAAACTCATCGAAATCGCGCCGAGCACCTTTCTGGACAGCGACTTGAGGGAGCGCATGGGTCAGGTGGCCGTCGCGGCAGCCAGGGCCGTCGATTACGTCAATGCCGGCACCGTGGAGTTCCTCGTCGACAAGGATCGCAATTTCTGGTTCATGGAAATGAACACCCGCCTGCAGGTTGAGCACCCGATCACGGAGGCCATCACGGGCGTGGACATCGTGGCTCAGCAGATCGATATTGCTGCCGGCAATCCCCTCCCCTTCAGCCAGGATGACCTTTCACACCATGGGTTCGCCATTGAGTTTCGCATCAATGCCGAGGATCCGAAAAACGGATTCCTGCCCACGCCTGGCAAGATCACGCGCTACCACTCTCCAGGCGGCATCGGCATCCGCGTGGACGGCTGTGTTTATGCCGGCTATGAGATCCCGCCCTATTACGACTCCATGTGCGCCAAGCTGACCGTTTGGGCCCATGATTGGAAACAGGCCGTGCGCAGGTCCATTCGGGCCCTTGATGAATATGACATTCGCGGCGTGCGCACGACGCTGCCCTTTTATCGCCATCTGGCAGCCTCGGAGGCCTTCGCAAGCGGCTCCTTCCACACAGGCTTCCTTGATGAACACCCGGAACTGCTTGATTACAAGCCCTTTGACGCGCGCGAAGATATTGCTGCGGCCGTCGCCGTTGCCATCGCTGCGCATGCGGGGCTATAGGAGAAAAGATGACGCAAACGACCAAAAAGCTTGCCATAACCGAACTGGCCCTGCGCGATGGACACCAGTCCCTGCTCGCCACGCGCATGCGCCTGGACGACATGCTGCCCATCTGCGACAAGCTCGATCGCGTCGGTTTCTGGTCCATCGAAGCATGGGGCGGCGCCACCTTCGACACCTGCCTTCGCTATCTGAAGGAGGGGCCCTGGGTACGACTGCGTGAATTGAAGAAGGCCCTGCCCAACACGCCCATCCAGATGCTGCTCCGCGGCCAGAACCTGCTTGGCTATCGCCATTATGCTGACGACGTGGTCATGAAATTCGTTGACATGGCGGCAGCCAACGGCGTCGATGTCTTCCGCGTCTTTGATGCCATGAACGACCTGCGCAACGTTCGCGTGGCCATCAAGCAGGTCAAGGCCAACGGCAAGCATGCCGAAGGCGCCATCTGCTATACCGTAAGTCCCGTGCATACGCTCGAACACTTCCTGGATCTCGCCAAGGGATTCGAGGATCTGGGATGTGACACGCTGGCTATCAAAGACATGGCTGGCCTGCTCACGCCGACCGCTGCCAGGGAGCTGGTCAGCGCGCTTAAGCAAACCATCGAGATCCCCATCCATCTGCATTGTCACGCAACAAGCGGCGTGGCCGAAATGGTGCAATGGGAAGCCGTGCATGCCGGATGCGACATCATCGATACGGCCATCAGCCCCCTGGCGGGCGGAACCAGCCATCCACCAACCGAATCGATGGTTGCAGCCTTCGCGGGCACGGCATACGACCCCCAGCTTGATCTCGAGCTGCTTCAGGATATTGCCGCCTATTTCCGCGACGTGCGCAAGAAATACAAGCGATTCGAATCCCATGTCACGGGCGTGGACACGCGCGTGTTCATCAACCAGATCCCGGGCGGCATGATCTCCAACCTGGCCAACCAGCTGCGCGACCAGGGTGCGCTGGACAAGATGGATGAAGTCCTTGATGAAATCCCGCGCGTGCGCAAGGACTTCGGCTATCCTCCCCTGGTTACCCCGACAAGCCAGATCGTCGGCACCCAGGCCGTGCTCAACGTCGTCTCCGGCAAGAAATACAAGATCATCACCAATGAAACCAAGGCCTATCTGAAGGGCATGTATGGACGTCCACTCGGCCCGGTCAATGAAGAGGTGCGCAAGCTTGCGCTGGGCGATGAAGAGCCGATTTCGGTACGGCCTGCCGATCTTCTCGAGCCTGAGCTGGACAAGCTGACCCGTGAAATCGGCGACAAGGCCCACTCCATCGAGGACGTACTCTCCTTCGCCCTGTTTCCCGCCATAGCCCTCGAGTACTTCGAGGAACGCGAAAGCGGTCAACTCAAGCCGGAACCGCTCGATGAACCGGAAGAGAGCGAAAAAACGGAGGAAACGCCCAAGCCCGCTATGCCGCTCGCGCCGACGGAGTTCATGATCACGATTCATGGCGAGCAATACCACATCAAGATCGAAGGATCCGGACACAAGAGCGATGCCGTGCGTCCGTTTTATGTTAAGGTCGACAACGTGCTGGAAGAGGTCATGGTTGAAACCCTGACCGAGGTTGTTCCGATGGCTGATGGGGTCATTGACACCATGAAGGCCTCCAAGGGATCCAAACGGCCAAAGGCCACACGGGACTCCGATGTCACCACGCCAATGCCGGGACGCATCGTGGCCATCAATGTCCAGGTGGGCGACGAGGTGTCCGCTGGACAAAATGTACTGGTTGTTGAGGCCATGAAAATGGAAAACCCCGTGCACGCGCCGGTTTCGGGGCTGGTCAAGGCGATCCATGTGGCCGTCGGAGACAATGTCAATCCGGACGAATGCCTGATCGAGATCGAATCATCCTGAAAAAGGGGACCCGTCACGGGTCCCCTGGCCGGCAGGCCTAGCCCGGATTTTTCATGTGATCGCGAATGGATGGCGCCGGAGGTGCGAGGCCGGGGCACGCATGCAGGCAAGAAGCATGGCCATCGCTAGGGTTCGCAGCCAAAGGCGTGCATCCGGCCCGCACAGACCAGCCAGGCGCCACGAAATGCAGTGTCCATCTTCAGCAACACGTCCATGCCGATGCAACCCCTTTTGGGGTTTCGACATTTCAAATCCCGGTGCATGGTCATCATGAAAAACCCGGGCTAGACCGAGGCCAGACGCCTGTATTTGATTCTGTGGGGCTGCAGGGCCGCCTCGCCAAGGCGGCGGCGCTTGTCTGCCTCATAATCGGCGAAATTGCCCTCAAACCAGACCACCTTCGCATCATCCTCGAAAGCCAGCATATGCGTGGCCACGCGATCGAGAAACCAGCGGTCGTGCGAAATCACGACCGCACATCCAGCGAAATCGAGCAGGGCCTCCTCCAGCGCCCGCAAGGTTTCAACATCGAGATCGTTCGTGGGCTCGTCCAGCAGCAGCACATTGCCGCCGCTTTTCAGCATCTTGGCCAAGTGCACGCGATTGCGCTCGCCGCCCGATAGCGCCTTGACCTTCTTTTGTTGCTCTGCGCCCTTGAAATTGAAGCGACTGCAATAGGCCCTGCTGGGGACCTCAACCCGCCCCAGATGAATGACATCATGGCCGCCTGAGATCTCCTCCCATACGGTCTTCTCCGGATCCAGGGCATCCCGCGCCTGGTCGACATAGGAAAGCCGGACCGACTCCCCAATGACCAGACTTCCTGCATCCGGCTTCTCCTGCCCCGTCATCATGCGAAACAGCGTGCTCTTTCCGGCGCCGTTGGGCCCAATGACACCAACAATACCGCCACGGGGGAGGTTGAAGCTCAGGTCATCAATCAGCAGGCGGTCGCCAAACCCCTTGCGCAGGTTCTCGGCACGGATCACGACATCGCCGAGTCGCTCCGCCACGGGGATGAAAATCTGTTTGGTGGCGTTTCGCTCCTGAACCTCCTTGTTGGCCAATTCATCAAAGGCCTTCAGGCGGGCCTTGGACTTGGCATGTCGCCCCTTGGTCCCGGCGCGCACCCACTCCAGCTCGCGTTCGATGGCCTTCCTGCGCGCCGTCTCCTGTTTTTCCTCCAGTCGCAAACGGCTTTCCTTCTGCTTGAGCCAGGCCGAATAGTTCCCTTCGAAGGGAATGGCCCTGCCGCGATCAAGCTCCAGAATCCAGCCCGCAACATTATCAAGAAAATACCTGTCATGCGTGACGGCAACGACGGTACCCTTGTATTCCTTGAGGAACCGCTCCAGCCAAGCCACGGACTCCGCATCCAGATGATTGGTCGGCTCATCCAGCAGCAGAAGATCAGGCGCTGAAAGCAACAATCGGCACAAGGCCACGCGACGCCGCTCGCCTCCGGACAGCTTCGTGACATCCGCGTCCCAGGGAGGGAGCCTCAGCGCGTCCGCAGCCATCTCCAGCTTGCGATCCAGGTCCCAGGCGTCTGCGGCATCAATGGCATCCTGCAGCCGCCCCTGTTCCTCGATCAGCGCATTCATCTCCTCTTCGCTCATGGGTTCGGCAAACCTGGCCGAAACCTCGTTGAAGCGATCAAGCAATTGCTTGACCCCGGCCACGCCGTCCTCGACGTTGCCGCGCACATCCTTCGCCGGGTCCAACTCCGGCTCCTGTGGCAGATAACCGATGTTGATGCCGGGAGCCGGTCTTGCTTCTCCCAGAATATCCGTGTCCAGGCCAGCCATGATGCGCAGCAATGTTGATTTTCCGGCGCCATTCAGGCCGAGCACGCCGATTTTCGCGCCAGGAAGAAAGGACAGGTACACATCCTTGAGAATCTCCCTGCGGCCATCGATGACCTTGCCGACGCCCTCCATCGTGAAGATATACTGGTAATCTGCCATGATGCCCGTTCCTCCTTGCGGCGGCGAATGCAAACCACGCATGATATCCGGCCTTGCATGAAAACCAAGCTCAGTGTCCGCGACTGTATTGTGGACAACTTTGCCGCTACCATCCGCGACGTGAGGAGGAACATGTCACCATGAGCAAGCGATTCGAGCAGCGCATCATCATGATCACAGGCGCATCAAGCGGCATGGGCCGGGCCGTGGCCGAGGCTTGCGGTCGCGAGGGCGCCAACGTCATTGCCCTGGGTCGCGATGAGGATGCCCTGGCTGAAGTCCAGCAGAGCATAGAGGCCTTGGGGGGGCGCTGCCTCTGCGTTCCCTTTGATCTCTATCGATTCGAGGATTACGGCCGTCTGTTCCTGGCGCTCAAGGATCAGATCCCCCATCTTGACGGGCTTGTGCACTGTGCCGGAGAAATCAAGCGCTGCACGCCCATGCAATATGTCAAGGCCGAGGATTTCCGACGCATGCTCGACATTCACCTTGCGGCGCCCAACCTGCTCACTCAGATGATGCTTCCACTGCTACGAAGGGCCAAGACCGCATCCGTGATCTTCACGACCTGCGACATGATCGACCGGGACCTGCCGAACTGGCATGGCTACGGGCTGGCCAAACGGGCCCTGGGCTATGCCGCAGCCATGTGGCAATTCGAACAGAAAGACAAGGAGATCCGCTTCAACACCCTGAATCCCGGCAAGATCCGCACGGAGCTGTTTCGTCGCACCTATGGAGGCATGCACCCGAAAGAGGTTCCGCCCCCCGAGGATGTCGTCGAGGCCTATCTTTATCTGCTGTCGGATGCTGCCCGCAACCATCGGGGCAAGACGATGCACGCGAGCGACCTGCTACCCGCAACCGAAGCCAGCTAATCCCCCTTTCAGCGCCCCCTGTCCTTTCGCTTGGCATACCTCTGCAACAGCTCGATCAGGCGCTTCACCTTGGCGTGACGACCTGCGGGAACCTCCATGAGGATCTCCTTGGCGCTCAGGTCGCGCTTGTGAAAGGCGCGATTCCATGCATCACGAGGCGTGATCTTGGCCCCACTGACAGACACGCCGGCAAACAGGCCGATGCTGTGTGTATAGCTCAGCACCTCGGCATCCATGGAGCGTTCGGAAACGCCTGCCGATGCCCCCCGCCCCACAGGCCCCGCGGCCACGGAAACATCGCCGCCCAGCGTTGCTTGGTTCTTCAGCAGGCCGTCCAGACCGCGTTCCGTGCGCACGAACAGCAACACGTCAACCCCCTCCACGCCTGCCTGCAGGCCAAAGGAGGCGGAACCAAAACTGTAGAATGCCGGACCGTACCACCGCCCCGTCTCGCGATCACGACGAAGCAGGAAGCCATCCCCTGCCTGGGCTCCGACAATAAACCCTCCCTTGACGATACCGGGGAAGATGCCCACGCCCACGGCCGACCTGACCAGTGAGGGCGGAATTTCCTCCTTCCCTTCCGGCACATTCAAGGCCTCCTCCAGCACCTTTACGGCATTGGACAAAATCCTGTCCGTCTTTTCCAGGGGAAGGGACGAGGCCTCCCCGGCCAGCAGAACGCCCGACCCGCTCATGAGCATCATCACCAGTCCGATCAAGATCCGTTTCATCAGCCACCTCCAATGCAGTCAGCCCGCCTGTCCCTCCTTCCTTGCCCTATTATAGACGACCAAATCAACGGATGTGTTCGACCCACCAAATCGCTAACATTCGGCCATGACCGTGACCGATATCGATCTGAGTGTTGAATTCGCAGGCCTTCGTCTGCAGACGCCCATCGTTCTGCTGTCAGGCTGCGTCGGCTTCGGGGATGAATACACGCGCGTCGATGGCTACAGCCATGAGCATGTCGGTGCCGTGATTCTGAAGGGCACCACGCTGGAACCCAGGCTCGGCAACCCGCCGCACCGGATCTATGAAACGCCGGCCGGCATGCTCAATGCGATCGGCCTGCAGAACCCGGGCGCGCGACATGTCGTGGAGCACATTCTTCCCCGGCTTCCGCATGACAAGACGCATTTCTGGGCCAATGCAAACGGCACCAGCCCGGAGGAATATGCGGAAGTGGCCCGCATCTTCGATGACTCGCCTGTCACGGCCATTGAAATCAACATCAGTTGCCCGAATGTCAAGGCCGGCGGCATTCATTTCGGCAATGACCCCGAGATGGCCGCCCGCGTTGTCGAGGCCATGCGCCCAATGACCAGCAAGCCACTGATCACAAAGCTTTCGCCCAACAATGCGGACATCGCGGAAACAGCCCGCCTTGTCATTGAGGCAGGCAGCGATGGGCTTTCGGTCATCAACACGCTGGTGGGCATGGCCGTGGATGTCGACAAACGCATCCCTGTCATCGCCAATGTGTCAGGAGGTCTTTCGGGCCCGGCCATCAAGCCGGTTGCCCTGTGGAAGCTGCACCAGTGCCGCGCCATTGCAGCCCGACACGGCATCCCGATCCTCGGACAGGGCGGCATATGCTCGCCCAGGGATGCCATCGAGTTCGCCATCACAGGGGCCGATGCGATTGGTCTCGGCACGGGGCTGTTCCTTGATCCCCTGCTTTGTCCGAAGGTGCTTGATGGGCTGCGGACATACCTTGAACGACACGGGCTTGGTAGCTATGCCGAGCTTGTCGGGAGCCTGGCAAGCTGACCGTCCGGGCCCGCCCCTCCCTTTTCATGCCGGCTGGAGCGTTCCGGCCTGCCAGACTCTTTTTATGGCTCCTGCTGCTTGCACCCGCCACTTTGCATGCGGACACGCTGTCGATCCTGAGCTGGGATGAATGGGTCAGGGTCGAGCATGTGATTGATGGCGACACCTTCGTGACCGATGGCCACGAAAAGGTCCGACTGCTCGGCATCAATGCGCCGGAAATCATGCACAACGACAGGCCCGGAGAGCCACTCGGGGAAACGGCACGCAGGCAATTGCGCAAGCTGGTCGAGGGGAAAAGGGTGCGCCTCGCGTTCGACCGCCAGCGGCACGACGACTATGGCCGTAAGCTCGCCCATGTTTATGTCGATGGCCTATGGGTCAACGGAAGGTTGGTCGAACTCGGCCTGGCCCATGTGTACACATTTGCGCCCAATTTCAAGCGCACCGCTGAACTGCTCGCGCTCGAACGCAAGGCCCGCGACAAACGCCTGGGCATCTGGGGGGTCTCGCGTTTCCGTGTCTTGCAGGCTGATCGACTCCAGCATACGCACATTGGACAGTTCCGAGTCGTCGAGGGCAGGATTGACAACGCGGGAGCATGGGATTTTCATCTGGGCAGGCTGCACGTCAGCATACCGAAAAAGTCCAGAACATGGTTCGCCACCCCACTGGACCTTCAACCTGGTCAGAAGGTCCTTGTTCGCGGCAAGATTCGGGTATCATCCCGGGGCAGGCTCTATCTTGCGTTGTATTCGCCCTATGACCTGGAGGTTCGATAGATGCTCCGCCTGATCCCATGGTTTTGCTGCCTTGGCCTGCTGATGCTGATGCCGGGGTGCGCCACCAACCCGGTCACAAAAAAGTCCGACTTCGTTCTCATGAGCGAGGATCAGGAACTCGCCCTGGGGCAGAAGGCTGCCGCCGAAGTTGCCAAGCAGTTGCCCCTTCTACCCGAAGATGATCCGCTCGTCCGCTATGTGGACAGCGTCGGCCAGCGCATCGCCTCGGTGTCTGACCGCCCCGAATTATTCTATCGCTTCCATGTTGTGGATGATGCCACACTGAACGCCTTCGCCCTGCCCGGAGGCTACATCTATGTGCACCGCGGCCTGATCAATCACCTGAACAGCGAGGCTGAACTGGCGGCCGTGCTTGGACACGAAATCGGACATGTCACGGCGCGCCATGCGGTCAAGCAGTACACCCAACTTCAGGCCTACCAACTGGGCGCCGCCGTGGCATCAATCTTCGTGCCCATTCCCTATGGCATCACAACCATCACGGACATGCTCGCGATAGCCATGGTACGGGGATTCGGACGGGAAGCCGAACTGCAATCGGACGAGCTGTCCCTGAAATACATCGCAAAAGCCGGCTATGATCCGCAGGCGACCATCGGCATCCTGCGCATGCTCAAGCGCATGGAGGATCTTGACGCCCTTATCCGAAAGGATGCCGGCGACAAAGTGGAACGCTACCACGGCGCTTTTTCCACACATCCAGAGACGGAAAAGCGAATCCGGGAAGCCGCGGCCAAGGCATCGGCCTTGCTGTCAGGCTGGGGAGTCACCAAGCGAATGACGTTCCTCCGCCATCTGGAGGGCTATCCCTACGGGGACAGTCCCGAACAGGGCGCCGTCGTGAATCAGCGTTTCATTCACCCAAAACTTGAATTCCAGTTGCGTTTCCCTGACCGCTGGGCCATTCAGAACACGCCCGCATCCCTGAATGCCCGCGTGCGCAAGCAGAAAGCCTATTTCCAGCTTACCCTCAAGGAACTGGTCAAGCGCAGGCGTGCCGACGAGATCCTGGCGCAGATGTTTCGCCACAAACGCATGACAAGCATCGAGCGCGGCAGGCAGGATGTCTTCGAATATGCGCATGCTGCCGTCGACACATCAGCCCCGCATGTCAGCCATGCCCATGTTGAGGCCTGGGTTTTCCTGAAAGGCCCCAAGGCTTTCATCATGCTCATGTGGTGTGAGCGCAACCATGTCAGCGAGTATCAAAAGGACTTTTCCGATATCGCAGCGAGTTTTCGCAGTTATATCAGGGAAAGGGACGGAGATGTTCCCCGCATTACGCTTGTTCGGTGGCAACAGGGCGATAGCTGGCACAAGCTCGCCAGACGCTGCCATGACAAGCTGGGACGCTTCACGGCGCAGAAGCTCGCAGCGCTCAACGGCATGGGTCTGAAAGAGACGCCGGCTCCGGGAACCTGGATCAAGACAGTGCGTTAGGCACCTCGCGCCAGCGCATGCTTTCATCATGCCCCGACAGGTTGCTCAGGAAACGGCAACCACCTTGTCGACGGGCAGCTCTGCGCGCACCTGGCGGGAAAGCCAGGTCAACAAAACGATGACCCTGTCCTCGCCCCGCATGCTCTCGAATACGCCCTCCACCCCCTGCATGGGCCCGGAAAACACCTTGACCTGCTCTCCCGGGCGAAACACCTGTGTCGGTCTTCTATCGAGTTCAATCAAGCCATCCTCGTTCTCGCGATCCTTCAGCATCTGAATCAGCAGACCCGGCACTGGTGGATAATGGGAACCGAAATGCACGGCGCCGACGGCCCCGATGGTGCTGCGAATCGTGGTCCAGCGACGCTCGCTTCTGGCCAGGTGAAGAAAGAGATAGCCGGGAAAATACGGACGCACCTCCCAGCGAACCTTTCCCGCACGACAACAGCGAACGAGCGTTCTGGGAAGATAGCCTTCAAATCCCTGGCGCAGGAAATGCCTCATGGCTTCTTCTTCACGCCGGGCCTTTGTGCGAACGGCAAACCATTGCTTGTCCATCAAGTCCCCCAAGGAATCATCTCAATCAAAATCCCATTATAGCAGACCCATCGGAATCCGGGGGGATTCAGCTTCTGCCCTCCATGGCATGCATCAGCGCGACCAGCATGCGATTGACCGGCGCCTCCCGCCCCAGGCTTTGGGCATCGCGGACAACTTGGCCGTTGATGTAATCGATCTCGGTGGGCCTCCCGCGCTCAAGATCCTGCCACATGCTGGTCTTGACCGGCCCCATGGCCAGCGTGACCTCCATATGCTTGCGTACATCCTCATCACTCAAGCCGCACACCCCCATGGCGCTGGCCACGCCGACCGCCTCGCGCATGGCTTCCCTGGCCACGCGCGCCGTTTCCCCGCAAGCGGCAATATCCTTGGCGAAACGCCGGGTTATGGCCGTGATCGCGTTGAACCCGCAATTCCACAGCAGCTTGCGCCAGAGCATCGATAATGCATCCTTCTCCAGACGCACGGGCACGCCAGCCCTCTGCAGCATGCCCAGCAGCACGGTAACACGTTCATCCTTGCGGGCTGGCGCATTCCAGACAGCCATGCGAATGCCTCCGGCGGCCGTGTGCAAGACCCGACCCGGCCCGATCAGGCGGGCACCGATGAATGCCGTGCCGGCCATGACCGGAGCATCAGGAAAATGCTCCGTCACCCATGCCGGCGCCACGACGCCGTTCTGGAGGGTCATAAAGAGCGCATGCTCCGCCACGCACCCTGCAAGCTGATCCAGCATGTCGCGAAGCTGGGTAAGCTTGCAGGCAAGCACGATGACCTGGCAGGAGCGCAGCAAGGAAGCATCATCAGTTGCCTGGACGGAAAGCACGCGCCGCCGACCTTGGGATTCCCAGACAAGCCCTTGGTTGCGCAACGCCTCCAGGTGCTCTCCTCGCGCAAGCAGGAAAACATCCGCGCCCGAACTGAGCAGCGCCGCCGCATAATGACACCCCACCGCTCCCGCACCCGCAATGCCGATTCGCATGCCTCCCTCCCTAACGGTTGCCTCAACTTCATGTTATGCTTGCCGTCCGATACCGTAGCCGCAATCCAGCCCAGGCGCCAGCGGTTGCAGATCGCGGGAACCATTGAACCGGCAAAAGGAGAGCACATGCCCAAGGATACACTGCGCCAGGATGCACTCGAGTACCATCGCCTTCCCGTGCCCGGGAAACTCACGGTCCAGCCGAGCAAGCCGTGCCTCACGCAGCGGGATCTCTCTCTGGCCTATACCCCCGGTGTCGCCATTCCATGCCTTGAGATCGCGGAAAATGCCGATCTGGCCGACGAATACACGTCCCGAGCCAACCTTGTGGCAGTGGTCACCAATGGCACCGCCGTGCTCGGCCTCGGGGACATCGGTCCACTGGCCGGCAAACCGGTCATGGAAGGCAAGGCGGTCCTGTTCAAACGCTTCGCCGATATCGACGTGTTCGACATCGAGCTGAATGAGACCGACCCCATGCTCATTGTCGAGACCATCGCGCGCATGGAGCCAACCTTTGGCGGCATCAACCTCGAGGATATCAAGGCGCCTGAATGCTTCGTCATCGAGGAAGAACTCAAGAAACGGGTCAATATCCCGGTACTGCATGACGATCAGCATGGAACAGCCGTCATTGTGGCCGCCGGCCTGATCAACGCCCTTCTTCTGCAGGAAAAGAACATTGCCGAGGTCAAGATCGTCTGCCTGGGCGCGGGTGCGGCCGGTTATGCATGCATGAAACTCCTTGAACAACTGGGTGCCAGGAAGGAAAACATTCTCTTCCTCGACCGCAAGGGCGTCATTCATGTGGACCGTTCCGACGATCTCCCTGCTCACAAGGCCTATTTTGCAACCACGCGCAAGGAGCGAACCCTCGAGGAGGCCATGCAGGGAGCCGATGTCTTTGTCGGCCTCTCGCAGGGCAATATCGTCACCCCCGAGATGCTCAAGAGCATGGCGGAACGCCCCATCGTGTTCGCCATGGCCAATCCCGATCCCGAAATCCCCTATGAGATTGCCATGAAAACCCGCAAGGACCTGATCATGGCGACAGGCCGGTCGGACCATCCAAACCAGGTCAACAATGTGCTTGGCTTTCCGTTCCTGTTCCGTGGCGCCCTGGATGCCCGCGCCACGACATTCAATGAAGAGATGAAGATTGCAGCCGTTCACGCGCTGGCCGAACTTGCCAGGCAGGATGTTCCCGAATCCGTCCTCAAGGCATACGGGCTGGAGTCCCTGCGATTCGGACCCGACTATATCCTGCCCAAGCCTTTCGATCCCAGGCTGATCGAGGTCGTGCCGACGGCCGTGGCCAAAGCGGCAAGCGAAACCGGCGTCGCCCGCCGACCACTCAAGGACATGGATGCCTACCGTCAGCAGCTTGCGGGGAGAATCGACCAGACCCGCCAGTTCATGCGTGCCATCATGGAAAAGGCATCCCGTCATCCCCTTCGTCTCGTGCTGCCCGAGGGCGAGGATGACACGATCATCCGGGCAGCCATCACCATGCGGGACATGGGCATTGCCAGCCCGATTCTGATCGGGAGAAAGGATCATCTGACGCGATGGTCGGAAAAGTCCGAATTGTCCCTGGAGGGCATCGAGATCGTCGACCCGACCGAGCGGGACGTGCGCTTCGACAGCCTCACCGATGCCTACTATTTTGATCGCAAGCGGCATGGCGTGCTCAGGGAAGATGCCGCGAAAACCCTGCGACATGACATCAATGTGCTCGGTGCCATGATGGTGCGCCAGGGATTCGCCGACGGCATGCTTTCAGGTCGGACTGCCCATTACCCGACGGTCCTGCGCCCCGTGCTCAAGGTTCTTGGACATGATCATCGTGGACAGCATTATCACGTTTATGGCCTTTACATCATGGTCATGGAGCACAGCACCTACTTCCTGGCTGATTGCACGGTCAACGTTGACATGAGCGCAGCCGAACTCTCCCGCCTGGCCGTGCTTACCCACGAAACAGCCCGGTCGTTAGGCATCGAACCAAGAGTTGCCATGCTTTCGTTCTCCAATTTCGGCAGCGCGGAACATGCGGAAACCAAAAAGGTTGCCGAGGCCGTTCGGATATTGCATGAAAAGCATCCCGAAATCGTCGTTGATGGCGAGATGCAGGCCGATACGGCCGTCAATGCCGAGATTCTTCGCCAGTATCCCTTCAGCCACCTGAAGGAACCGGCCAATGTACTCATCTTCCCCACCATGCAGGCCGGCAACATCGCCTACAAACTGCTCAAGGAACTCGGTGGTGGCCAGGCCATTGGCCCCATCCTTATGGGGCTTCCCCAACAGGTTCATGTGCTGCATACAGGCGCTACTGTCGATGACATCGTCAATGTGGCCGCCATCGCGGCCGCGCGGGCTGCGAGCTGAACGGAAATGCCGCCTGGCTGAGCCCGGAGCCAAAAATGGAGCCAGGATCATTCCAAATCAGCAAGGCATGCGCAGCATGAAAAACCAGACGCGAGACCGCCGCCAATCAAATGTGCGAAAAATTCTGGACATTATCCATCGGCGGAATTACGCCATACCAGAAGCTGGCTATGGCAGCATGACTCTACTTGTGGATGCAGCTTAAAATGGGGGGATTACCCCGCCACCGCGACAGCACCGAGGCTGGCTGCCCCGTCTCACGGCTCAGCGCATCCAGCCCCTCACCTCGAAGCAGACGCAATACCACCTCCTGCTTCCGCTTCGCCGACCAACGCTTCAATCCCTTCTTCTCGCTCATGGACACCTCCCATCGTCGTCAGTCTACGACCAAATATGTGTCCAGTTTATTCGAGGGGCAACCCAAGTTCAGCTAAACTCACAGCATCCTCTATGGATTGGGGATCATGGATACCTTCAATTTCGCAGCTTCAAAAATGGCCACGTCCTGTCAAGTGGTGTATGAAGGCAAAGCACCATTCTTCTGGATTGTGTGATCATGCTGCTTTTACCATTTCAGGTTGATGAGTATTGGTTGGTTTTGGCACTTGCTCCCTGATCACGGC
>WFOK01000020.1 GCA_015488115.1 Mariprofundaceae bacterium | reverse complement strand
CGGGGGCTGACCAATTACAATGCCGAGGACCTTCGGCGCATACAGGGTCATCCCAGCCAGGAGATCGAGTCCATTCTCGGTTACATGGATTTTTCCTCCGTGATTCATCGCGATAACCTGGTGCTGCTTTGACTTCAGAAGAGGAGTGGGACATGACGGAAGCAAAGGCAACGATGGAGGCCATGGGGCAACGGGCCAGGCAGGCGGCCAAGAAGATGCGGCTGGCAGACACGCGGTCAAAGAACAGGGCCCTGGAACTGGCGGCCGTGATTCTCCGCCGCGAATCTCCGGAGATCCTGGCCGCGAACGCCCTTGATATGGAGGCCGGACAGGCGCGTGGGCTCGATGAGGCCCTGCTTGATCGCCTGCTGCTCACGCCTGAGCGCATCGAGGGCATGGCCGAGGGTCTGGAGCAGATTGCCCTGCTGCCCGATCCGGTGGGAGGCATGGATGACTTGCGCTTTCGTCCGTCCGGCATCCAGGTCGGACACATGCGGGTTCCGCTGGGGGTCATCGGCATCATTTATGAATCAAGACCGAACGTGACCGCGGATGCCTCCGGGCTGTGCCTGAAGTCGGGCAATGCAACCATCCTGAGAGGCGGATCGGAGGCCATCCATTCGAATCGCGCCATCGCGGCCTGCATTCGGCGGGCGCTCGTTGATGCGGGCCTGCCGCAGGATGCCGTTCAGTTGGTCGACTCAACGGACCGGGCCATGGTCGGTGAGCTGCTCAGGAGCAAGGAGCACGTGGATGTCATCATTCCCAGAGGAGGCCGTTCCCTGATCGAGCGCGTGACCAGCGAGGCGCGCGTGCCGGTCATCAAGCACCTGGACGGCATCTGTCATGTGTATATCGATGCCGATGCGGATGATGCCAAGGCCATCGCCATTGCGGTCAACGCGAAAACCCAGCGCTTTGGCGTGTGCAATGCCATGGAAACGCTATTGGTGCATCAGGACAAGGCTGCGGTCGTGCTGCCCGAAATCGCGCGGCAGATGCGCGAGAAGGGCGTGGAGCTAAGGGGGTGCGACCGCACCCGGCAGGTGCTGGGCGACATCCGCGAGGCCACGGAATCGGACTGGGCGACCGAATATCTGGCCCCGATTCTTTCGATCCGCATCGTCGATGACGTGTACATGGCCATGGAGCATATCGCCCGCTACGGTTCCGCGCACACCGATGCGATCGTGACCGAGAACTACGGCACCGGCCAACTGTTTCTTCGCGAGGTGGATTCATCGTCGGTCATGTGGAACGCTAGTACGCGCTTTGCCGATGGCTTCGAGTATGGCCTGGGCGCGGAGATTGGCATATCGACCGACAGGCTGCATGTCAGGGGACCCGTCGGCCTTGAAGGTTTGACCACGCGCAAATGGGTCGTGCTGGGCCATGGCGAGGTGCGAGGTTAATTGACCGGGCCCACGATCGGCCTGCTGGGCGGCAGTTTTGATCCACCGCATCTCGGACATCAGGCTCTGGCGGCCGAGGCGCTTGCTCGCGGTCTGGTGGATGAGGTCTGGTTTGTTCCCGTGGGGATTCCCGTTCACCGCCGGCTTTCCGGATGCGCCGATGCACGGACGCGGTGCATCTGGCTGGAGCGACTCGCATGCATGGATGAGAGGTGCCGGGTCTGGGACTGGGAGGTCAGGCAGGATGGTCCCGTTCCGGCCATTGCGACACTGCGCGAGTTTGCTCGTGCATGGCCGGGGCACCGAGCGGCATGGCTCATGGGCGCGGACGCACTGGAGGGTCTTTGTCGCTGGGTCGGGTACCCCGCGCATCGGGGCTTGTGCGATCTCGTGGTCTTTGACCGCGCGGGAGTGGCGTCCCCAGTGCTGCCGGAGGACTGGCAGTGGATTGATGAGCGCACATGGCCGCGCCGACGGGGATATGGTCACGGTCTGCGTTGCCAGGCCAGCCTGCCGGAGATTTCGGCCACGTCCCTGCGCTGTCTCGCCGCGCAGGGGGGCAGCCTTTCGGGGCTCGTGCCTGAAAGCATCCGACCGGACGTCGAGCGGCATTATCGTCGTTTAAGAGGATAGAAAGAAAGGAGAAGTGTTGAAGAACGAGCAACAATCTTTGGAACGGATCATTGCCAGCGTCGTGTCTGCCCTGGAAGACAAGAAGGCCCAGGACATCCTGGTCATGGACGTGCGCGGGCGCTGTGCATTTGCGGATCATTTCATCATTGCCAGCGCGCGTTCGGATCGGCAACTGAAGGCCCTGGCCGAAGCCGTCAGCGAGGCTGCGCACAGGCATGAGCTCTCGGCGCGCATTGAGGGCCTGGATGCGATGGAATGGCTGCTGGTTGATCTGGGTGATCTCATCGTGCATTTGTTTCTTCCGGAGGTTCGGGAGA
Source organism: Mariprofundaceae bacterium (assembly GCA_015488115.1). GTDB lineage: Bacteria > Pseudomonadota > Zetaproteobacteria > Mariprofundales > Mariprofundaceae > J005. The sequence goes on along the minus strand of WFOK01000020.1, from coordinate 3,075 downwards.
GCTTTCAGCTCGAGCACTTGTGGAGCACGCCGGATCGAATGAAGTCAGCCTCGTGAGCTTCTGCCGGCTCACGACAGACGGGTAGGTTTGCGATGATGCATGTCCGCCTTTGGGTGGTTGGCAGGGGCAATCCCGAGTTGCTTTCCTTCGAGCGGGCCTTGCTCAGGCGCATGCGCCCATATGCGGATATGGAGGTCATCGAGCTTGCCGAGGGTCGTGGCAGGAAGAGCGCCCAGCGCAGGGAGCAGGAGGAACGCACGATCCTGCAGCGCCTGCCCTCGGGGTTCATTTTGTTTGACGAGGGTGGCCGTTCGCTGGACAGCCATCAATGGGCCGGGTATTTCGCGCGGCAGACCGGCAATGCGCGTCTTGATTTTCTGATCGGCGGCGCCGCCGGCGTGACCGAGGGGGTACGGCGACAGGCCGGCCTGGTCTGGAGCCTGTCGAAGCTCACGTTGCCGCACCAACTTGTCCGCGTCCTGGTCATCGAGCAATGCTATCGCGCCTTTACGATTCTGGCCGGGCACCCCTATCATCGCCAGTGATGCTTCGCTTGATGCTTTGCCTGCTGGTGATGGGGATCTCCCTGGCCGCCGTAACCGATGTCCGGGCCTCCGACGATGCCCGTCAGCGACTTGCGGAGGTCAAGAAGCAGAAGCAGCAGGCCCTTGAGCTTCGTCAACGGCTGGAAAGAAAACTTGGGCGGCTGGGCCGGGAGGTGCGCGAGCTGGACCGGAGGCTTGCAGCCGCCAGCCTGGCCCTGCACGAGGTTGAGCTCAAGTATCGTCGCCTGAGCGAGCAGGTGCGCCAGTTGCAACAGCGCCAGCGCCAGTTGCAGCAGGAGATCGGGCGACTGCGCGCCCTGTTGCTTGAGGAGGCAGCGGCGGCCTGGAAACGCGCAGGTCATTATTCCGCCTGGCAAATGTGGTTGGGAGGCACGGATATCCGGGACATTCCTCATCGGCGTTATCTGTTGCATCGGGTCATGCGGGCGCAGCAGGAGGATCGTCTGCGGCTTCAAGGCATGCTGGTCGAGCTTGGGCAGACCGAGGAACAATTGCGCGCGCGCCAGAGCGAACTGGCGAGCATCCTGGAGCAGAGGCGCCAGGCCGAGCGTGATGTCCGCGAGCAACGTGCCGCGAAGGCCTCCCTGATGCAGCGTTTGCAGCGGGATGTGAAGGCCCAGAAGGCCCGGGAGGCCATGCTGGCCAATCAGGAGAAGGCCCTGCTCGAACTGATTCAGGGCATCCGCCGGGGACTGATGTCGCCCGAACGCCGGCAGGCTGGAAGGCCTGTGCGCAAGCTCAAGGGGCGTCTGCCCTGGCCGTTGCCTTCCGGGCACATCGTGGCCAGCTTCGGTTCCCGGCCGGCTCCCGGGCTTCCCCGGCTGGCCGGCGTGGAGCTGGCACCCCGGAAGACGAGGGAGGTTCGGGCCATTGCCTCGGGACAGGTTCGCTATGCCGACTGGTTCGGCGGCTATGGCTTGATGCTGATCGTTGATCATGGCGATGGCGTGATCAGCGTTTATGCGCATAATGATGCGCTCTATCGCGAAGTTGGGGACTGGGTGGAGCAGGGCGAGCCCCTGGCTCTGGCCGGGAGCACGGGGTGGAGCAGCCGGGTCCGGCTGTATTTCGAGCTCCGGGACAACGGCAGACCCGTGAACCCGAAGCTATGGTGTCGGCGTTAGCACAGACTGAATGAATGGAGACAACGGGATGAGAACATCGAAGCGTCGTTTGATCTTGAGCACCGGGGTGGCACTGATGGTGTTCAGCGCAGTGCTGGCATGGAATCCGCAGCGGGGCTATGAGCAGGCCGAGGCGGCCACGGATTACCGTCAGTTGCAGAAGTTTTCCCAGGTCATGGAACTTATTCGCCGTTCGTACGTCAAGGAGGTCAGCGACGAGGAGCTCATCGATGGCGCGCTTGAGGGCATGCTGACACACCTCGATCCGCACTCGACCTATCTGAACAAGGAGATGTACAAGGAAATGCAGGTCGATACGAGTGGTGAGTTCGGCGGTATCGGCATCGAGATCACGGCGGCCGAGGGCGGTATCCGTATCGTGGCGCCGATTGAGGATACCCCCGGTTATCGCGCGGGCCTGCAGGCTGGTGACCTGATCATCAAGATCGATGATGTCCTGGCCAAGGACCTTTCCCTGCCGGAGGCCGTCAAGCGCATGCGCGGCAAGCCAGGCACGAGCGTGGTGTTGACCATCTTCCGGGAAGGTGTGGATGCGCCTTTTGAGGTCAAGGTCGTTCGCGACATCGTGCATGTGAAATCGGTCAAGAGCGACTTTCTGGACAACGACTTCGCCTATCTGCGCATCACGCAGTTCCAGGAGAAGACGGCTGACATGCTGCTTGAGCAGATCCGGAAACTGGAAAAGAAGCGCGGCGCTCCCCTGGCCGGAGCGGTGCTCGATCTGCGCAATGATCCCGGAGGGCTGCTCGACGAGGCTGTCAAGGTGGCCGATCTGTTTCTCGACAAGGGCGTCATTGTCAGCACCAAGTCGCGCGTGGGCAAGAACCTGACCTTCGAGGCCACGCCAGGGGATGTGCTACGGGGCAAGCCGCTCATCGTGCTGATCAACCAGGGGACAGCCTCGGCCTCCGAGATCGTCAGCGGCGCCCTTCAGGATCATCATCGCGCGGTGCTGCTCGGCATGCGCAGCTTCGGCAAGGGTTCGGTTCAGTCCGTCGTGCCGCTATCGGACGGCACAGCCGTCAAGCTGACCACGGCCCTTTATTACACGCCCAGCGGGCGTTCCATTCAGGCCACGGGCATCGAGCCGGATATTGAAGTCGAACCGGTGCCGATCAAACCTGCCGAGGAGAAGCGTCGCCTGCCCGTCATTCTCGAGCGGGATCTGCGCGGTCATCTTGCCAACGGCAATGGCAAGAAGGAGGCGTCCGGCAAGAAGAAAGAAGGCGTCAACCTGGTCAGCGAACAGATGCGCAAGCGCCTGGGCATGGACGTGCAGTTGCAGCGGGCGCTTGATCTGTTGAAGGGGCTGCATGCCCTCAGGCCATAGGCGGGGCCGAGCGCAGCAGTCGTCGGCGCTGCCG
>WFOK01000019.1 GCA_015488115.1 Mariprofundaceae bacterium | reverse complement strand
CTGCTTGTGGATGACGCCATTGTTGTGATTGAAAACATTCACCGTCATCTGCATCGCGGCGTCACCAAGCTGTCCGACAAGGCGCGCCTGATCATTCAGGCCACCAACGAGACCGGGAAACCGACGATTGTGGCGACGATCGCCGTGATTCTGGCGTTCATCCCGATGGCCTTCGTCACGGGCATGATGGGCCCTTACATGGGGCCGATTCCATTCAATGCGCCGTTGGCCATGGCAGCTTCGCTCATCATTGCCTATGCCTTTACGCCATGGATCGCCCAGCGCTGGATGCCGTGCAGGGTAACGACGCCGACGCTGGAAGAACGGGACGCGGAACCGAAGGATTGGGTCCACAGGACATACATGCGTTTGGCCGTGCCCTTGATCGAAAGCAGGAGAACGCGCCGGATTTTCTGGGCTGTCGTGGTCGTCTTGTTTCTGGCTGCCATGTGGGAGCCAGCCTGGCAGTTCATTCGTCCGTCCGGCATCAATGGACCGCTGACCCCGGGCGCAGTGGAGTTGAAGATGTTGCCCAAGGGCAACCAGAACACATTCAACATCACCATCGATCTTCCCGAAGGCTCGACGCTGGAGGAAACGGACCGGGTTGCCCGCGAAGTTGGCGATGTGTTGAGACGGCACCCGATGGTCAAGGATTATGAGGTGTTTATCGGTCGGGCGGGCCCGATTGATTTCAACGGCATGCTGCGCGGAGCCGCCCTGTTCAGGGAAGGCCCCCATTTGGGCGAGATCAGGGTGAACCTGCTGGACAAGCACAAGCGGGATATTCGCTCCGCCGAGATTGTGCTGCAATTGCGCAAGATGCTGCAGCCGGTGATGCAGGCCCATCCGCGGGCATCGATCAAGCTGGTGGAGGATCCACCGGGTCCACCGGTGCGCGCGACCTTGCTGGCCGAGATTTACGGACCAGACTACGAGGTGCAGCGGCGCATCGCCGGCAAGGTGCGCGAGCTCTTTGCCGAGACCTATGATGTCACCGATGTCGATGATTCGGTCGGCGATGATCAGGTGCAATACGATATCCGGGTGAACAAGGAGAAGGCTTCGCGCCTGGGCATTCAAACAAGCCAGGTCGACACCGTGTTGCGGGACTTTTTGCAGGGCTACAATTTTGGCGCAGTGCATGTCGCCCACGAGCGTCATTCTGTGCGCTTGCATGTGCAACTGCCGCGTGCCTTGCGGGCGCATGTGGAGGACTTGGATCGGATTTACCTGAGCTCGCCGCATGGACCGATTCCGCTGTCAGCCATAGCAACGGTCGAGAAAACCATGGCGCCGAAGCCGATTTTCAGCAAGGACGGTCATCTGGTGACCTATGTGACAGGGGAGCCAGAGAAGGGCTCGCAGGTCTATCCTCTGCTGGAAATGGACGGGAAGCTGGACGGTCAGGAAGTCCTTCCCGGCGTGCGACTGAAAACGGGTGGCATGCGCTTCACTGAAACGGAACCCGAGGACACGTTTGGCTATCATTTGCTCTGGGATGGAGAAATGCGCCTGACGCTGGACGTGTTCCGCGATTTGGGGGCAGCCTTCATCGTGGCCCTGGTGCTGATTTATCTGCTCATGGTGGCGTATTACGGCCAGTTTTTGCTGCCAATGCTGGTCATGGCGCCGACGGCCCTGACGATGATCGGCATTTTCCCCGGTCACATGATCACCGGTCAACCGTTCACGGCAACTTCGATGATTGGCATGATTGCCCTGGCCGGCATTGTCGTGCGCAATTCCACGCTGCTGATCGATTTCATCCTCGATTACCGCCGCCAGGGACATGATGTGAAGGCCGCCGTGCTGGAGGCCGGAGCGGTGCGTGCCCGGCCGATTCTGCTGACCGCGCTGGCCGTCATCGCGGGTACCTCGATCATGATCAGCGATCCGGTATTCGGAGGTCTGGGGGTGTCCATGGCCTTCGGAACCCTGGCCTCGACGATGCTGACTCTGTTCATCATTCCGCTGATTTATTACCTGTGGCAGAAGGACAAGCCTCTGGATGCAGACAGTTGTCCGCTGCCACCGCGCGAAACCCCAAACCAAGGAGCAAACTCATGACGATACAACGAGCCATTCGGATTATTGCAGGAAGCTTTATCATGCTGTCGGTTATTCTGGCTTCGATCTACAACGGCGTGGATCTGTCCCGGCCGACGTGGCTATGGTTTACGCTGTTTGTCGGTGCAAACCTGTTCCAGTCCGGCATCACCCGCTGGTGCCTGATGGAGCAGATTCTGAAGAAGCTCGGGATGAAGCCCTGTTGCGACAGGGCATGACCGATTGGCCGGTGCAGGCGATTTTTCGCATTCCCCTCCCTTCTGCAGACTCGTCTGCGCCGGTCTTTTCTCAACATTGAGTGCATGGAGATGCTGAATGCAAGTATGGATGCAACAAAATGCGGTTTATCTGTTTCTCGCGTTGCTCGTGGGCTGGGTGCTATGGCAACGCATGATTGCGCCGAGGCTGGCCGGTGTCAGGAACATCAGTGTCACCGACTATCTGGGCATGCGCAACCGTCCGCATGCGCTGATTGATGTGCGTACCGAGGCCGAATGGTGTGGCGGCCATGCGCCACAGGCGGAGCATATACCGCTGGCCGAGATTTCCCGCCGGCTTGATGCGATCCCGCGTGATGTGCCCGTCGTTGTGATCTGCGCCTCTGGCCAGCGTTCGGCGCAGGCTGCGACAGTACTGGCAAGGCATGGGATTGCACCGGTCTACAACTTTTCCGGTGGCATGGCTGCATGGCGGGCGGCTGGCCTGCCGGTCAAGACAGGGAGGTAGACCATGGATAAGAATGACAAAGGAGCATGGAACATGAAACGTTGGATGGTTGGACTGTGGATGCTTTTTGCCTTGCCTGTTGCAGCAGGGGCGTGCGGCATCGGCGAGCAGACAGCAGAAGGTTATGAGAATGTGCCGGTGCAACATGTGTATCAGCATTGGAAACAGGGTGAGCGTTCGCCGATTCCGTTCATTGTGCTCGATGTGCGGACGCCGCAGGAGTTCGCGGCCGGGCATATCGAGGGCGCGCGCCTGATCCCGGTGCAGGATTTGGAACGGCATTTGAAGGCCTTGCCCAAGGACAGGCAGATTTATGTTTATTGTCGCTCCGGGCGGCGTTCGGCGCGTGCGGCAAAGATGCTGGCGACCCATGGCTTTGACCGTGTTGAGAACATGCTTGGCGGCATCGAAGCCTGGAAAGCTGCGGGCTATCCGGTGGTGCATTGATATGTGGTCATCGGTTAACGTGAATGAATTGTACCCGCGCTGGCTGACGGCGCAGGAAAACGGGCGTGAGCTGACGCTGATTGACGTGCGCACGCCCGAGGAGTTTGCGCAGGCGCATGTGCCCGGCGCCATGCTGATGCCATTGGCGAGTCTGCCTGCGCGCGTTGCGGAAATCCCCGAGAATGGTACCGTATTTCTGATCTGCCATTCCGGGGGACGCTCGGCCCAGGCCTGCGATTACTTGATGCGGCAGCACGGCCGAGCCAATCTCGTCAATGTCGAAGGCGGAACCTTGGCCTGGGCAAAGGCAGGCTATCCGGTGGCTCAAGGAGGTTGTTGATGGAACGGCATGCATACGGAATGACGGTGATCTATGATGGCGATGTCGCGAGAGCAGAGCAGGCGGTGACCGATGCGCTGAAGTCGGTCGGTTTTGGCGTGCTCACGCGCATTGATGTCGCCGAAACCTTGAAGAAAAAGTTGGGGCTTGAACGGCGGCCCTATGTGATTCTCGGGGCCTGCAATCCCAAGATTGCCTCCCGGGCATTGGAGATGGAGGAGGAGCTAGGTCTGTTGCTGCCATGTAATGTGATTGTGTACCAGGATGCCGACGGACGGACCAAGGTGTCGGCGATTGATCCGGCTGCGATGCTGTCCGTGGTGCGCAACAGGGATCTGGATTCGGTTGCTGATGAGGTTGGCTCCTTGCTGCAGCAGGCGCTGGAGGCCGTTGCGAGCTGAGCGTTGCGCAGCATCGACGTCGTTTGGCATGGCGTGTTGCAGGACGACGGGTTTCGGGAGGTCATGCAACGCGCCCGCGTGCTGCACCTGCAGGCGGGGGATGTCGTGTTTCGCGAGGGGGATCGCTCTCTTGGCTATGTCGTTGTGCGATCCGGGCGCATTCGGGTGTCCAAGATGGACCCGGAAGGGCGCGAGATTCTGCTGTATCGCGTCGAAGAAGGGCAAGGCTGTATGTTGACCACATTATGCCTGATGGGCGGGCGGCATTATCCGGCGGATGGCGTCGTTGAATCCGATGCTGAGCTGTACATGTTGCCTCCGGCCAGTTTTGAGCATCATTTGGTGCGTTCGGAAGGGTTCCGGAGGCAAGTCCTTGGGGAGGTCGGCAACCGGGTAGCTGACCTGCTTGGGTTGATCGAGGATATCGCCTTTGGTCGCATGGACCATCGCTTGGCCAAGGTTCTGATCCGGCTTGGTGAGGAACAGGGGAAGGTTGTGCAAACCACTCATTACGCATTGGCTGTCGAGTTGGGCACGGCACGGGAGGTGGTCAGCCGTCTGTTGAAAGACTTCGAACGGCGAGGCTGGATTGCGCTTGGCCGGGGGCGGATTGAATTGCTCGAATCTTCGGCGCTGAGGGATCTGGGCTGATGCTTTCTGCACGTTATGTGACTTTGTTACAGACTAATATATTAGAAGTCAATAAAATGCTCATATCCTGCAGAAGGAGGAGGAAGTCATGAAAGCAAATGTCGGAGGTGTGGATCGGGCGGTCCGGTTGGTTGCCGGCTTGGCTTTGATTGCTTGGGTATTTGTCGGCGGTCTGGTTTCACCATGGAACTATGTCGCGGGCATCGCCGGGGGTGTGTTGGTGCTGACGGCGTTGATGCGGTTTTGTCCGCTGTATCCGTTGCTCGGCATCAACACCTGCAAGAAGGGCTGAAGAAGCTCCATGTTTAAGGCGCCTGGCCGACTGGCCAGGCGCGAATTTTCTGCCTGCATTTGAGTCATTCAGCAAAACACCCGGAAGCAGGCAGAAACGGGGTGGGTCATCCACCCCGATAAAAATCAACCGGAACGGCGGGGCATGAGGTCCTGCTGGTTCCGTTCAGTTCATGGAAGGCAGTCGCGGGCTGCAACAAAGGAGTAGTACATATGGCACATGTCGTGATCATGGGAGCGGGCATCGGTGGGATGCCGGCAGCTTATGAAATGAAAGATGCGCTGAAGAAGCTGGGCGGTCAGCATGAGGTTACCGTGGTGTCGAACACCGATTATTTCCATTTCACGCCGTCGAACCCCTGGGTTGCCGTGGGGTGGCGTGATCGCGAGGAAATCAGTTTCCCGTGTGCGCCGTTCCTGAACAAGAAGGGTATCAACTTTGTCGCATCCGGCGTTGATGAAATTCTTGCAGACGAGAACAGGCTGCGTCTGGCCAATGGTCAGTTTCTGGATTATGATTATTTGATTGTTGCGACGGGGCCAAGGCTGGCTTTTGAGCTGGTTCCGGGTCTGGGGCCGGAAGGGCATACGCACTCGATCTGCCATGTTGATCATGCCGAGAAGGCCTATCATGCATTCGAGGAGTTTTGCAAAAATCCGGGGCCAATCGTGATCGGGGCCGTGCAGGGCGTTTCCTGCTTCGGACCGGCCTATGAGTTCGCGATGATCGTGGATACCGAGTTGCGTCGGCGCAAGATCCGTGACAAGGTACCGATGACCTTCATTACTGCGGAGCCGTACATCGGTCACCTTGGTCTCGGTGGGGTGGAGGACTCGAAGCTTCTGCTTGAATCCGAACTGCGCAAGCGGGACATCAAGTTTATCACGAATTGCAAGACCATCGCCGTGCATGAGCACAGCCTGGACTATGAGGAAGTCGACCGGAACGGCGAGGTTGTGGCCAGTGGTTCGCTCGAACACAAGTTTGCCATGCTGATGCCGCCATTCCGCGGCATTCCCGCGGTTGCCAATTGCGAGGGGCTGGCCAACCCGATGGGGTTTGCTGTGATCAACGAATACCAGCAGAATCCGAAATTTCCGAACATCTACTCGACCGGCGTGATTTGCGCGATTCCTCCGGTGGAAAGCACGCCGGTGCCGGTAGGCACGCCAAAAACAGGCTTCATGATCGAATCGATGACGACCGCAGCAGTGCACAACATCATTCACGACATCAAGGGCGAAAAGCCGGAGAAATGCGGCACTTGGGGAGCGATTTGCTTGGCTGATCTTGGCGACAGGGGCGTGGCGTTTGTCGCGTATCCGCAGATTCCGCCGCGCAACATCACCTGGGCCAAGGGCGGCAAATGGGTGCACACGGCCAAGGTGTTCTTCGAGAAATATTTCATGAGGAAGATGAAGACGGGCGTCTCCGAGCCGTTTTATGAGAAGGCCTTGCTCAAGCGCCTGGGCATCGAGAGGTTGAAGTGATGCGCATGCAGGTACAATGGGAAGACGGAGTCCGTTTCACGGCCACGAGCCGCGGCCATTCGATCACCATCGACCAGCCCAGGGAGAACTGGGGCAGTGACGCCGGCATGACGCCGCCGGAGCTGATGGCGGCCTCACTGGCATCGTGTGTGGGATTCTATGTGGTCCGTTACTGCCAGCAGGCCGGTATTGATACGACGGGGTTGCGCGTGGAGTGTGATTGGAAGGTGGGCGGCGAGCCGAAGTGCATCGAATCGTTCGATGTCATCGTGACGCTGCCCGGCTTGCCGGAGAACAGGCGCAAGGCCATCGAACGGGTGGCCAATCGCTGCCTGATCCATGCCACGCTCCATGCCCAGCCGCATGTATCGGTGAAGCTGGGGGAAGCGAAGGAATAGCGTGATGGAAGCGGTGTTGTATCCGTGTCCGGCCTGCGGTGCCGTCAATCGCTTGCCTGCCGATCGGCTGGCGGCTGGCGACGGACATAAGATCGTTTGCGGCAAGTGCCGCAGCAAGGTGTTTCCGGATGAACCGCTCGAGCTTGGCGGGCGCGATTTCGATGCTGTGGTCATGCATGCGCCATTGCCCGTGCTTGTCGACTTCTGGGCTCCCTGGTGCGGGCCATGTCGCATGCTTGGGCCCGTGCTGGAGCGCCTGGCGAAGCAATGGCCCGGCCGCCTGATGGTCGTCAAGGTCAATATCGATGTTCACCCTCACTTGGCCGACCGCTTCTCCGTGCGCTCGGTGCCGACGATGATGCTGTTCCGACAAGGCCGCGTTGTTGAGACCCTGCTTGGCGCCATGCCCCTTGATGCCTTGTTGAGTAAAATTCGTCCATGGCTGGACTGATGACGAGACTGCTTGGCTGGCTGCACTGCCCATCCTGGGGCCTGCTGGTCGTCGCAGCTGTTCTGCTCGGCTTGTCGCCGTTTTCGGGCGAGCCGCATCTGATCGAAAAGATGCGCGTGCTCATGCGAGGTGGGCTTGTGCGCCCGATCGACCTCTTGGACCTCGTTTGGCATGCCTGGCCGATGGCGTGGATGATGTTGCGCCTGTTGACGCCTTCGGCGGCTGCTCATTGCCGCCTTCCCGTGCGATGAAGGCCGTGTTGGACATCCTGGTGCTGGTGGTCGTCGCGACGGCCTGCTGGCGGGGATACGGACAACGCGATTCATGGTTGCGCATGCTTGTCGGGTGGCTGATGCACCAAGTCAGGGGACACGGCTTCTGGGGGCAATGGTTGCGGTTTGGTCCACTGGTCGTCGGCTGGTTGCTGTTCTGTCACTGGCTGAACACCCATGGATGGCATGCCAGTGGGGCCGCCGGGATCGTGTTGGCCATGACCCTGGGGCTTGATGCCATGCGGTCCATCGAGGAAGAACAAAAGCGGCGCGGTTCCTGCAATGCTCGAAACTGAGGGCCGCAATGCCCTGGATGCCATGGCGGCGCTTCGAGAATGGGAAGCACGCTATCAGCGTGGCGAGACTGGCTGGGATCGGGGCTCGGCCAGCCCTGCATTGATGCAATGGCTTGAGCATATGGAACCATGCCGCGTGCTGGTTCCGGGATGCGGCAGGGGATATGAAGTCGTGGAACTGGCCAGGCGGGGCTTCGATGTGACCGCGATTGATATCGCTCCCAGCGCGATTGCGTCGCTGCAGTCCCTTCTGAGTCGGGAGCAGGTGCATGCGCGCGTGATCCAGGAGGATTTGTTCACGCATAAGGCCGAGCATGCTTATGACATGTTGTATGAACAGACCTGCCTGTGCGCCATCGAGCCGAAACATCGCCTTGCATATGCGCATTTGTGCCGCGACTGGCTCAGGCCTGGAGGCCGGATGTTTGCACTGTTCATGCAGACGGGCAAGCCGGGTGGGCCGCCATACCATTGTGATCTGCTGGACATGCGACATCTGTTTGCGGAAGCAAGTTGGTTGTGGCCAGATGATGCGCCGCTGTTTGTGCCGCAATCGAGCGGTCGCTTCGAGCTGGGCTATGTGCTGACGAGGATCTAGCTTGCCCCTGTATCGCCGGTTTCTTGGCGGCGTGCCGGAATATCTGGCCCGGCATTACTGGTGGGCCTATCTGTGGTCTCCCGGCAGTTGGTTTTTCGATCACGGGTGGATCATCAATGCGATTTTGTTCGGCCAGTATGCCCGATTGGCTGAGGCGGCGTCGGCATTGCTTCAGGCCGGAAAGAAGGCCCGTGTACTGCAGCTGACCGCCGTGTACGGTTCATTGACGCCAAGACTTCTCGAAACCCTGCCGCAGGGGATGGTTCTGGCGGATGTGGCTGACCAGCAGCTCGAACGGGTTCGAGGAAAATGCCCGGAAGGCTGTCTTAGGCTGTGCAGGATGAATGCCGAATGCCTGGGCTACGCCGATAACGCATTTGACAGGGTGCTTGTCTTTTTCCTTTTCCATGAGTTGCCCATGGAGGCCCGCTCACGGGTGCGCGGGGAAATCGCGCGCATCCTGCAGCCTGGCGGCCGCTTGGTCGTGGCCGAATATGCCGAACTGCCGCGCCATCACTGGATGTTCCGTTTCTCCTTGCTGCGTTGGCTGCTGTGCCGCATGGAACCGTTTCTGGCCGGCTTCTGGAATGAGGATCATGATCGCGAGATGGAGCGTGCCATGGCGCGGTATGGAAAGCGTCTCGAAAGGCTTGCATCGCGGCATTTTTTCGGTGGCTTTTATCGAGTGGTGTGCTATCGGCTCAGGAGAGCATGAAGGGGCGTTGCCACCAGGCATCCACCGGGCGCCTTGGAGCGGGCCCGAAGGCCCGCCCCTTGAAGGCTATGAATGAGACGGAGGCCCGTCAGGGAAGCCTTGGTCGCTGGATGCGGTCCAGCCGGGGATCGGTTAGTGATTTCAGGAAGGCCAGCAAATCCTCCTTCTCCTGTTTGCTCAATCTGAGCGGCTGGATCAGAGGGTCCTGTTTGGGGTCCTTGGGATTGCCGCCGCGGTCATAGTGTTCGATGACTTCTTCGAGCGTGGCAAAGGCTCCGTCATGCATGAAAAACTGAAGGGAGGCCGCATTGTACAGTGTCGGTGTCTTGAAAGCCCGAAGGTCGTCTTCATCCTTTGTGACTGCAAAGCGGCCGACATCCTCGCTGAGGGGGCCGACCTGGGGTACGCCGATATTGTGAAAGCCATTGTCGGTCAGCAATGGCGGTGCATGGCATGTGATGCACCGCGCCTTTCCACGGAACAGGCGGAAGCCGCGCTTGGCAGCCTCCGAGATGGCGTCTTTCTCTCCCCGCACGTAACGCTGGAAAGGAGACTGCGTTGCAACAAGCGTGCGTTCGAAGGCGGCAATGGCCTTGGCAATGTTTTGCGGCGTCGCAGGCCCGCCGAACACCTTCTTGAATTGTTTCCGATAGCCCTCGATGGCATTCAGTTTTTTCACGATGGCCTGGATATCCCCCGCCATTTCATCGGGAGAACTGATCGGCCCCATGTGACCGGGCAGTGCACCAGTCTGTTCCTCAAGCGAGTTGGCGCGTCCATCCCAGAACAGGGTTTCAGCATAGGCGGCATTGTCCCATGTCGGGGCCCAGCGCCCCAGCTCTCCGCCATGGCCGAAGGCCCTGGGCGTGTGCCCACCCCCGCCCGCGAATGGCAGGTGGCAGCCCGCGCAGCTGATCGAGTCGTTTTTTGAAAGTCGGGTGTCAAAGGCCAATTGATGGCCAAGCGCGATTTTTTCTTCCGTCTGGGGATTGTCCGCCGGCACTGGCACGGGTGGAAGTCTCCAGTCGGACAGATCTTCCGCCTGGGCCGTGAGCGCAACACCGGTCAGGATGGCCAAGAGCCAGAACGCATGCCGTATCGTCATCGCTTCCTCCTTCAGCATTTGATCATGCCATCATAGGGCATACCTTCAGTTTGTAAATTTGAATGAATCGATTACTATGTTCCAAATTATAGAAGGAAGAGGCATGCCCTATCCATCGATCAAGCAACTGCAGTGTTTGGTGGCCCTTGATGAACACAGGCATTTCGGTCGCGCGGCCCAGTCGTGCTGCATGTCCGCTTCGGCCTTCAGCATTGCGATCAGGAATCTGGAGCAGCGGCTGGGTGTGAGTCTTGTCGAGCGCACGAACCGGCAGCTTGTGTTCACCGAGGCAGGTCGGGCCGTGGCTGACCGGGCCAGGATCTGTCTGGGGCATGTGGAGGCTCTTGTTGATCTGGCCAGGGAAAGCGAGGCATCGTTGTCCGGGCGTTTGACGCTGGGCGTCATACCGACGATTGCGCCATTTCTTCTTCCCCGACTCATGCCCGTTCTGCGTCAGGCTTTTCCGAGCTTGAAGCTTTATCTTCGGGAGGAAAAGACCCGCGTTCTTCACGAACAACTGCTCGGAGGACATCTCGATCTTCTGATGCTGGCCCTGCCGTTCGATTTGCCCAGGACGGAGAGCATGGCCCTGTTCGATGATCCGTTTCTTCTTGCCACGGCGCCGAATTCGCGTTGGCTGGAAGGGGTCTCGACGCCCGTGGACCCCGCCCGTCTTCCGAGCGAAAGCATTCTGCTGCTCGATGACGGACACTGCCTACGCGATCATGCCTTGCAGGCCTGTGCGCTGCGTGAGAGCGATCAGGTCAGTCGTTTTGCAGCGACAAGCCTGCCGACCCTGTTGCATATGGTCGCAGAGGATCTGGGCGTGACCTTCATCCCCGCCATGGCCAGCGACTCGCTGATGGTGCCGGGCGGGTGTCTGGAGGTTCATGGATTGGCCTCTCCGGCAGGACGGCGGATTGGCCTGGCCTGGCGCAAGGGGTCCGTCCGGCGGGGTGATTTCCTGGATTTGGCCGGGTTTCTGAAATCCAGCTTGGCGGGGAAGGCGCCGCCAGGCGGGGCTGGCCTTCGTCGGCAGGCCGGCTAGGCTTGGCAACGGGGCTTGCGGTTGGTCCGGTCAGGCGGAAGCCCCATCGGTCCAGCAAAAGCCCTGGATCCCGGCAGGATCGATTGCATGCTGAAGGATGCTTTTTTTGATGCGCTCGATGTATCATCGCATTTGTTGGAGGTGGCCGCATGTTTCATGGCACGATAACGGCATTGGTGACGCCGTTTCATGAAGGCAACATTGATGAGGACGTCTTTCGTGCCCATATCGAGCGCCAGATCGAAGCGGGCGTGGATGGCATCGTGCCTGCGGGGACGACGGGTGAGGCGGCAACCCTGTCGCATGAAGAGCACAAGCGGGTGATTGCCATCGCCGTCGAGCAGGCTGCGGGAAGGGTGCCGGTCATTGCCGGCACGGGTAGCAACAATACGGCGGAGTCCATCGAGCTTACCCGTGCGGCCAAGGAATTGGGGGCGGACGCGGCCTTGTTGATCTCTCCCTATTACAACAAGCCGAGCCAGCAAGGCATCTACGAGCATTACCGGGCCGTGGCCGAGGCCGTTCACCTGCCCCAGATCATTTACAATGTGCCAGGGCGTACAAATTCCAACATCGCCCCCGAGACGGTTGGTCGCCTTTCCGCCATTCCGAACATCGTCGGTATCAAGGACGCCACGGCAGACATGGCTCAGCTTGCAGCCAGCATGGAGGCTGCCGAGGGACGCATGGAATTTTATTCGGGCGATGATGCGACCGTGCTTCCATTTCTGGTCATGGGAGGGCAGGGCGTCATTTCGGTCGTGTCCAACGTGACTCCGCGCACCATGCATGCCCTCACGCATGCGGCCCAACGGAGCGCCTGGGAAGAGGCCCGCAGCCTGCAGTTTGCCATGCGGCGCCTGATCGAGGCATTGTTCATCCAGTCCAATCCGATTCCGGTCAAGGCTGCCTGCTGGATGCTGGGATGGATGGAAAACGAATTGCGTCTTCCCCTGACTCCTCTGGCACCCGAAGCCATGGACAGGCTGCGGCAGGCCATGGAAGCCTTCGACTCGGGCCTGGAACGACTGGAGCTTGTCCGCACGTAATCGCATCCTTTCCTACCGGTGGCTGAGGTACTACCTCAGGCGCCTGCTGCATTCCGTGGCCTATTTCCTTGCGAGTCTCGCGGCCATGGCGCTCTTCGTGCTCGTGTTGATGGTCTCGGAAGCCATCATCTACGAGCTGAGCGGCGAGTCGGTATCCATCTGGGCCATGGTCATCGCCGGTGTCTCGGCAGCCTTTGGCTTTGCCCCGGTCGTCAACTGGCTGCATCGATGGATGGACCGCCTGCTTTTTCCCCAGCATCTGAATGTGGCTTCCGCGATTCGTCAGCTCGGTGCAGATGATCTGGCCGATTTGTCGATCGAGAACATTGAAACCACGTTGCTTGAACGTATCTGCAAGGTCAGTCGCCGACGGTATGCGGCGCTTGACGAGCGACATCTTGCTGACGGAAAGGTGTTTGTGTATCCCCCGGATGCCCCACCGGTACCCGACCAGCCATGCGAATCGGGGCCGCAGGACGCTTACGAGGTATGCATGAAGCTCAGGGATGATGAGTCCCCCATCTATCTGCTACTTGGACCTCGGGAAGATGAGTGGCCCCTTGATGCCGAGGAGCGCAGAAGCCTAGAAGGGCTTGCCCGGTTTGCAGCCATCACGCTGGAGCATGCCCGCCTGACGCGTCAGCAGTCCCGCGAGGCCCGTCTGGATTCGATTTCGCGCATTGCGCAGCAGTTGCATTCCCATGACCTGAAGAACCGGTTGCATGATCTTTCCTTTCTGGCGCATCATCTGGAATCCGGCAAGCTTGACGATGAGGATGTCCGTCGCTTGGTCCAGGCCATCGGGCGTGTCACCGGCCGCATGAGGGCGCTCATGGACCGCATGGCTGATCCCAATGCTCCATTGGAGGTTCATCCGACGCCTCTCGACCTGAACGGGCTCGTCGAGAAGACCGTTCACGAGCGCTTGTGGCCCGAGGGGGTCCGCGTGGAAACCCGCTTGGGTGAGATCCCTGCCGCGGCAGGGGATGAGGAATTGCTTCGCGGGGTGCTGCACAATTTGTACGACAATGCGGTGCAGGCCATGAATTCGCAGGGAGTTCTGGGCATCGAGACCGGAGTGGCTGACGATGCCGGGGCTCGGATGGCCTATGTTCGCGTCAAGGATACTGGCTGCGGCATCGATCCGGATTTTCTCAAGCACCGGCTGTTTGAGCTTTTCGGCACAAACAAGGCCCATGGTCTGGGGGTGGGGCTGTATCTGAGCCGGCGCATCATGCGGGCCCACGGGGGCGATATCACGGCGGAAAGCCCGGGCGTTGGCCAGGGGGCCACGTTCACGATACGACTTCCATTGTGGAGCATGGACGACAAGCTTGTGCGAGAGAACAGGGGGAAGGAGGCAGCATGAGTAGCGCGGGCGATGAGAGCATGCGACAGACGGTTCTGGTTGTTGATGACAACGAGATCAATCGCCTGAATCTGAAACTGTTGCTCAAGGATGCCTATCAGGTCCTGGAGGCGGGTGATCTGGCTGCAGCGGATCAGATGCTGGGCAAGCATCGCGTGGATCTCGTTGTGCTCGATCTCGCCCTGCCTCCGGAGCCGGACAATCCGGAAATGGGACTGAATTACCTTGCCCGTTTGCGGGAGGAAAGTCCCGATACGCCCGTCGTGGTCATCACCGGCCATGACGAGCGGGCCTATGCGCTCCGGGCGAGAAAACTGGGGGCGCTGGACTTTTTCGGCAAGCCGTTCGATCCCGATGAGGTGCGGGAAACCATCGATCGGGCCATGAAAACCCGGCTGGAGCAGCTCAAGGAACAGGAACTCAAGCGATTGCTGGATGCCCAACTGCATCATGAGATCCTGGGCACTTCCAAAGCCATGCAGGATCTCCGGCGCATGATCGAGCAGGTGGCGCCAGCGCCCTCGACCGTGCTGATCCGGGGGGAAACGGGGACAGGCAAGGAACTCGTGGCCAGGCGCCTGCATGGGGCAAGTCCGCGAAGGGATGGCCCGTTTATCGCCATCAATTGCGCGGCCATCAGTGCAGAGCATCTTGAGGCGGAATTGTTCGGCTATGAAAAGGGAGCATTCGCCGGTGCCACGAAGCGCAAGCTCGGTTGGTTCGAGCTTGCCAGCGGCGGAACGCTGTTTTTGGATGAGGTCGCGGGCCTTCCGCTGCCGGTGCAGGCCAAGCTGCTGCGTGCCATCGAGTCCGCAGAGTTCAGCCGCCTGGGAGGAGAAGCAACGATTCAGTCCGATGTCCGGCTGATTTGCTCGACGCGGGAGAATCTCGAACAAAAGGTCAGTGAGGGAAGCTTCCGGGACGATCTTTACTACCGCATCCGGGTCGTCGAGATCGTCGTGCCTCCGTTGCGCGAGCACATGGAGGATTTGCCAGAGATCGCCCAGGCCTTGCTGGCCCGAAAGGCCCTTGAATGCGGCAAGGCCGGGCTGCGCCTTGGCCAGCGAGCGCTTGATGCCATGATGCATTACAACTGGCCGGGTAATGTCCGGGAATTGGAGAACGTGATCGAGCGGGCTGTCGTGCTTGCCCAGAGCGAGGTCATCGAGGAATTGCCCTCGCTGAGCTCGCCTCACATGCAGCAGCAGGAAGATCTTCTGCAACAGTGGTTCGATCAATTGCCGGATACCGGCATTCGCGCCGAAAAGGCCGTGGCCGAATTTGAGCGCCGCCTTGTGCTGACCGCCCTGCAGCGCAACCAGAACATCAAGGCCCGTGCAGGGCGGTGGCTGGGCTTTGGCGACCGGGCCAAGGACAAGATGCGGTATCTGTGCGAGAAGCATGCCATCGATGCCGGAGACCCCGAATGAGATGGAGGGGCTGCTGCTTTTTCTGCGCATGGCTTCTGCTGGCACCGGCTGGATTGCAGGCCGGGGAGGCCTTGCAGGACTACCTTTATTATCGCGACGTGAACATCCCCCCCTATCAGAAGCTCAGGGAGTTCTTCGACATGCCGGACAGGCCGGGCCGCTATGAGGTTTCCGTGTTTTCAGAGGGCATCGGGCCGCTGACGTTTCGCGTGCTGCGGGTCAGGGGTGAGCATGAGCATCTGATTGTGCGCAGGCGGAGCTACAGGCTGGGGAATCACGGTTTCCAGGCGCCGTTCGGAAATCCGGCTGGAGATGACGACCTGATCGTCGAGATCGCCAATTCGAATCCTCTGTTGACGGCCAAGGTTTCGGTTTATGTTGTGGAACTCAAGTAAGCAGGACGGGATTTCAGCCCTGCTGTTCATCAAGGAGTGGCGATGAAGCGCATCTGGGATGTCTTTCTGCGGCCCATCGATCCGTCGGGCAATCTGCAGCGGCAGTTTCGCGGGCGCTTTGCCCTGACCATGACCAGCCTGGGCGTGCTATTCCTGCTCGGTTTCGCCGCGAGCAATCTGCGGGTGGGCTACGTGGCGTTGGCCATGGCGGACATGATCCTTGCCTGTCTGTTGATCGCGGCCCTGCTGTACATGCATCGCACGGGCAATATCGAGCAGGGGATGCGTTTCAGTATCATTTCGTTCCTGCTCTGGTTCGTGGGCACGATTCCGATAAGCGTGCTACCTCTGCTATGGCTTCCCGTGTTTCCGCTGGCCGTCTTCTTCGGTCTCGGTCGTCACGAGGGCTTGCGCTGGTCCCTGGCCTTTTTGTTCGTGGTCATGACCGAATATATCCTCTGTCGCGCCATGGGCATCCCGATTGCGAGCAATTTTTTTCTCGCCTCGACGCTTGGTTCTCTGCTGCTCGTGATTCTTGGTATCCTGTTCTATCAGCGACTGCTTGAAATGTTGCAGGCCGCGGTCAGCCGGCAGAGTGAAAGTCTCTTGCAGACACAGCGCATGGAGAGCATTGGCGTGCTGGCTGGCGGCGTGGCCCATGATTTCAACAACATGCTTGTTGGTCTCATCGGCAACATCGAGCTGATCATGATGGATCTCGGTCGGAACCATCCGGTCTATCCCCAACTGAAGGGCATGCTTTCATCCGCCCAGCGGGGCGCATCCCTGGTTCGGCAGTTGCTGGATTTCGCAGGGAAGGGTGGATGGGAGGAAGGCCCCGTGGATGTCAATGGTCTTCTCGAAGCAATCCGCCCAGGCCTGGCGGCACTGTTGACGTCCGCGGGACGGCTCCGGCTTGATCTCGAGAATGGACTGCCTCACGTCAAGGCAGATCCGCGCCAGATCGAGCAGATCATGGTGAATCTGGTCAACAATGCCGCAGAGGCCGTGCCTCTCATGCAGGCTCCGGATGTGCTGATTCGAACGGGGCTACAAGCGACGAGGCCGACGCGGGCGCTTATGGATGCAACGGACGGATGGGAGGGGTCTTTCCTGTTCATTCAAGTCGAAGATCATGGACAGGGGATCGAGAAAGCCCTGTTGCCGAAGGTGATGGACCCCTTTTTCACCACCAAGCAGGCATCTTCCGGCCTGGGGCTGGCTGCGCTGGCCGGTTTCGTTCGCGGCTTGCATGGTGCAGTGGACATTGAGGCGGTCAGCGGTTGCGGCACGTCGGTCACGATCTGGCTCCCCGTCGCGGGACCGACGCAGGTGTCGCCGCCTGACCGGAAGCTGCCTCCAGGCGTCCAGGCCACAGTACTTGTTGTCGATGAGCAGGCAGGCGCTCGCGCAGAACTGCGGTCCATGCTCGAGGGTCTGGGGGCGAGCGTGGTCGAAGCGGATAGCGTGAGGTCCGCCACGAAGAGGTTGAAGCGCCGTCGCCATGGGATCGATGCCATGATGCTGGATGCAACATTGGTGGAAGGACAGCAGGACCTTCTCAGGCAGGCACAGCGTCTGGCGCCGGCGGTACGCCTCATCGTGTATGCTGCCCTGGATGGGTCGGATGCTGTGCGACACGCCCGGACCGCTGGCGCGGCCTTTCTGCACAGGCCTTTCCGCAGCAAGGATCTTGTTTCGGTGCTCGCTCCGCCTGGGGGCTGCAACCGGGAACAAGCATGATCCGTGGAGTGATGGTTGCCTTGGCATGGCTTGGCTGCGCCGTGCTTTCCGTTGTTTCTGCCAAGGCCTGGGCGGGCGAGGATGTGGTCCGCGTGCAGCTCAAATGGCTGCATCAGTTCCAGTTTGCAGGCTTTTACATGGCCATCGAGAAGGGCTTCTATCAGGATGCCGGGCTGAAGGTTCGTCTGCTTGAGGGAGGCCCGGGCAAGCGGCCGATCGAGGCCCTGCTGGCGGGCAGGGCGGATTACGCCGTTGGAGACAGCGGCCTGCTGCTGTACCGCGCTTCAGGCAGGCCTGTTGTTGCGCTTGCCTGCCTGTTTCAGCACTCGCCCCAGGTGATCTACACGCGCGAGGACATCGCATCCCCTGCCGGGCTTCGGGGACGCAGGGTCATGATGCAGGACGGCTATCTGACGGTCGAGGTGCTCGCACTGCTCCGGGCCTACGGGCTGGACCAGGGCGATTTCGTGCGGCAACCGATTGGCACGATCGACGATCTCATTGAGGGACGCACGGACGCCTTTCCCGGTTACAGCAGTAATGAGGCCTTTGCATTGCGTCAGCGCGGTATCCCCTTTCACATGTTTGTGCCCAGGGACGCTGGCATTGATTTCTATGGGGATGTCTTGGCCACGACGGAACGGGAGATGCGGCAGCATCCCGAGCGCGCGGCATTGTTTCGCGCGGCCACACTGAAGGGATGGGCTTATGCGCTGGAGCATCCCGAGGAAACCGTGGACGTGATCCTCGCGCGTTACAACACGCAGCACAAGAGCAAGGAGCATCTGCTGTTCGAGGCGCGCGCCATTCACCGGCTCATGGAGCCGGAGGTCATACCCGTTGGCCTGTCCAATGAGGCGCGCTGGAAGCTCATTGCCCGAACGTTTGCCGCATCGGGCTTTCCTCGGACTGGCTCCGTGGCTTGGGATCGCTTCCTGTATCGCCCTGCCATCGACTGGTTGTCCATCTTGCGGGAATACCGTGCCCTGATCATCGTGGCGCTGGTTTTTGGTGTGGCCTTGCTGCTCGGCATCTATTCCCTGCTGCTCCGTTACAGGGTTGGGCAGCGCACACGTCAGTTGAAGGAAGCCAGCGAGGAGTTCGAGCGCATCCTCAACCGTATGCAGGACGTGTACTATCGAGCCGATGCCGATGGCCGCCTGCAGTGGATTTCCGCCTCGGTCAAGGAAAAGCTCGGCTTCAGTCGCGAGGAACTCATTCATCAGCCATTGGACAAGCTTTATGTCGACCCGGACGGCAGGAAGAAATTCCTGCAGGCGCTGGCGGCCAATGGCGGGAGGGTGGATGACTATCGCATCAAGCTCAGACACAAGGATGGGAGTTGCATCTGGGCTGAGGCGAGTTCCCAGTTCATCCATGACAAAAAGGGTCGCGTGATCGGGGTTGAGGGCAATGTTCGCGATATTTCGCGGCGTGTACTGGCCGAGGAGATGGCGCGCAAGGCCAGGGCTGAGCTCGAGGTCATTTTCGACAACATGCTGGATACGTTTTATCGGACTGACAACGAAGGCAGGGTGGTCTTTGCCTCACCTTCGGTGCGGCAACTTCTGGGCGTGGAGCCTGGCGAGATTCTGGGGACAAGGCTCGATGAATGGTATGCGGACCCAGACGGACGCGAGCGTTTCCTGCAGGCCCTGAGCCGCAATCATGGCGTGATCACCAATTATGAAACCCGTCTCCGGCGCCGTGACGGCAGTGTGGTCTGGGTGTCGGCCAGTTCGCATTATGTCTATGATGATGATGGAGCGATCATCGGCGTCGAGGGCATGGTGCGCGACATTACTGAGCGCAAGCGGGCCGAGGAGGAGAAATGGTCGTTGATGAACCAGTTCCAACAGGCCCAGAAAATGGAAAGCGTGGCGCTGCTGGCGGGTGGCATCGCGCATGACTTCAACAATCTGCTCGTCGGCGTGCTGGGTAGCGCCGAGCTGGCCCTGATGGATCTTTCGGACCGTCAGAGGCTCAGGGAACATCTGCAGCAGATCGTGCAGTCGGCCCAGCTTGGCTCGGAACTGGTGCGGCAGTTGTTGGCCTATGCTGGGCATGGACGCATTCAGCTGGAGCGGCTAGATGGCAACCGCCTGATTCGTGAGATGTCCAGCCTGCTCGGAACCGTGGTCGGAGACAGGGCGCATCTTGAGTTTGAGCTCACGGGCCAGGCCTGCTGGATGGAGGTGGACGCCAGCCAGATGCGTCAGGTGGTGCTGAACTTGGTTGGCAATGCGGCCGAGGCGGTTTCAGGCCCGTCGGCCTGCATCTGGCTCAGGTGCGAGCGCGTTCGGCTCAGTGATGAGGAGGCCGGAAGCATGATGCCCTACGAAGCCAGCGGTGGAGATTACGTGATGCTGGAGGTCAGGGACAACGGCCGGGGCATCAAGCCAGAGGTGCTCGACCGCATCTTCGATCCGTTTTTCACGACCAAGGAGACCGGAACGGGTCTGGGCCTGTCGGCCGTGATGGGCATCGTGCGCCAGAACGGCGGGTGCGTGCATGTTGCAAGCCAAGCGGGAGAAGGTACCTGCTTTCGCGTGTATTTCCCTGCCCTGACAAGCTGGTCAGCGAAAGAGAATGGTGCCCCGCCTCAGGTTGGGCCGGTGCCGGCCTTGCCCGGCCAGAGGCTCAAGGGGGAGGGGTGCGTCTTGGTCGTCGATGACGAGGCGCCCGTGCGCAGGGTGGCCTCGGCCATGCTGAGCCGCGCGGGCTTTGAGGTCTTGACGGCCGAAGATGGCGAAGGGGCTCTGGACATGCTGGGTCGTCATGACATCGATTTGGTGCTGCTGGATTTGAGCATGCCGCGCATGGATGGGGCGCAGCTTTTCTCGGAGATCCGCAAGCGTAATCCTGGGGTGCCCGTTCTGGTTTCCAGCGGTTATGCACAGGGGTCGGTCTCGGTTCCGGTCGGACCAGACCACAAGACCGGGTTTCTGCGCAAGCCTTATGTTCAAGCTGAACTCGTCGAGGCAGTTTTGGGCTTGATGAATGCATCCTAGGCCGCGCCTTGCATTTGCCGTTTTGTGACCCCATAAGCTTAAGCAACCAAGCTTTTGGAGGATGATCATATGGATATGAACCAGATGACACAGAAGGTTCGTGAGGCGGTAGCCGCAGCCCAGGCGCTGGCCGTCAGGCTTCAGCACCAGGAAGTGGATGGCGAGCATCTGCTGCTGGAATTGCTGGCCCAGGATCAGGGACTGGCGCCCCGTCTGTTGGAGAGGGCGGGGCTTTCTCCGGAGTTGCTCAAGGCGCGCCTGCAGGAGGCCCTGGCCAAGCGCCCCCGCGTGAGCGGCACAGCGACCGAGAGTGGCAAGATCTATATCACGCAAAGGTTACAGCAGCTGTTCGTGCGCGCAGGCGATGAGGCACGAAAGCTCAAGGATGAATATGTGTCGGTCGAGCACCTGTTGCTGGCTTTTCTCGAGGAAGGTCGGCAGACCGATGCCGGACGGATCCTGGCCGAGCTCGGGTTGACACGCGACAAGTTCATGCAGGCGCTGGAGGCCGTGCGGGGTCACCAGCGCGTGACGACAGACACGCCGGAGGCCCAATACGAGGCCCTGTCCAAGTATGGCGTCGACCTGGTGGAGCTGGCCCGCAAGGGCAAGATGGATCCGGTCATCGGGCGGGATGCGGAGATTCGTTCGGTCATTCGTATTCTCTCGCGCAAGACGAAGAACAATCCGGTGCTCATCGGCGAGCCGGGCGTTGGCAAGACGGCCATTGTCGAGGGGTTGGCGCAGCGCATCGTCTCGGGGGATGTTCCCGAGGGACTGAAGGACCGAACCGTGTTCGCCTTGGACATGACCGCCTTGATGGCGGGCGCCAAGTATCGGGGCGAGTTCGAGGAGCGCCTGAAGGCCGTGTTGAAGGAAATCAAGGAATCGGAAGGGCGGATCATCCTGTTCATCGATGAGCTGCACACGATTGTGGGCGCTGGCAAGACCGAGGGTTCCTCCGATGCCGGCAACATGCTCAAGCCGATGCTCGCCAGGGGCGAGCTCCATTGCATCGGCGCCACGACGCTTGATGAGTACCGAAAGTATATCGAAAAGGATGCGGCGCTTGAGCGGCGCTTCCAGCCGGTCATCGTGGATGCGCCCGATGTCGAGGACACGATTTCGATCCTGCGCGGTTTGAGAGAGCGTTTCGAGGTGCATCATGGCGTGCGCATAGCGGACAATGCACTCGTGGCCGCCGCCGTGTTGTCGGACCGCTATATCTCGGATCGTTTTCTGCCGGACAAGGCCATCGATCTCGTGGATGAGGCCTGTGCCTCGATCCGTACCGAGATGGATTCCATGCCCGCTGAACTGGATGAGATCACGCGCAAGGTCATGCGACTGGAGATCGAGGAGCGCGCGTTGCAGAAGGAAAGGGATGAGGCCAGTCGCGAGCGTTTGCGCGCGCTGCAGAAGGAACTGGCCGATCTGCGCGAACAGCGTGATGCCATGCGGGCCCAATGGGAAAGGGAGAAGGAGTCCATTTCAAGGATCCAGGCGCTGCGCGAGCAGATCGAGCAGGTCAAAGTGGAAATCGAGCAGGCCGAGCGCGCTTATGATCTGAACAGGGTGGCCGAACTGCGTTATGGCAAGTTGCCCGAGTTGGAGAAGCAGCTCCAGGAGGCCGAGGATACGGCGAAGGAACGCGCTCTGCTGCGCGAGGAGGTCACCGAGGAGGAGATCGCGGAGGTCGTGGCGCGCTGGACGGGCATCCCGGTGACGCGCCTGATGGAAAGCGAACGGGAGAAGCTGCTCCGCCTGGACGAGGTCCTGCATGAACGGGTCATCGGCCAGGACGAGGCCGTGAAGGCCGTGGCGGATGCCGTGCTTCGGGCCCGGGCAGGCATCAAGGATCCCAAGCGCCCTGTCGGCTCCTTCCTGTTTCTCGGACCCACGGGCGTGGGCAAGACCGAGCTTGCGCGCACGCTGGCCAGAACGCTGTTCGATACCGAGGAGAACATGATTCGCATCGACATGAGCGAATACATGGAGAAGCACACGGTATCCAGGCTGGTCGGGGCACCGCCGGGGTATGTGGGCTTCGAGGAAGGAGGCCAGCTGACCGAGGCTGTCCGGCGCAAGCCCTATTCGGTGCTGTTGCTGGACGAGATCGAGAAGGCTCATCCGGATGTGTTCAACATCCTGCTGCAGCTGCTGGATGATGGCCGCCTGACGGACAGCCACGGCCGGACCGTGGACTTCCGCAATGTCATCGTGATCATGACCAGCAATATCGGCAGTGAATATCTGCTTGAGGGCATCGATGACGAGGGGCATATCAAGCCGGAGGCCAGGGAGGCGGTGTTCAACGCGTTGCGCAGCCATTTCAGGCCAGAGTTCCTGAACCGCATTGACGATACGGTGCTGTTCAAGCCGCTGACCGAGCGCGATATCAGCCGCATTGTCGATCTGTTCCTCGAGGAACTCAGGGAGAGGTTGCATGAGCAACAGCTTTCGCTGGAGCTGACGGAGAGGGCGCATCGCTGGCTGGCCAGGGAGGGCTACGATCCGGTCTTCGGAGCCAGGCCGCTGAAGCGCTTCATCCAGCAGCATGTGGAGACCCCCGTGGCGCGGCGCATCGTGTCCGGGGACGTTCCCCCTGGCAGCACGCTGGTGCTCGATGAACGGGATGGAGAGCTGGTGATTGAGGTGCGCTCCGCATGAGGGTGCAGATTTCGCGCCTTTCAGGTGCAACATTCCCGTCTGGCCAGTTGACGGCGCAGAGCTACAGTTGAAACCATCGATTGGCATGCGCCAATCCCATATCTCGAGAGGAGGAAGTGTTCCATGAAGAAAGCACTTATGCTGGCAGCTGCTGCTGCCATGATGATCGGCGCCACGAGCGCCAATGCGCGTCCGTTCTGCGCCAGCTGCCATTCCGGCCACAAGGACAAGGTCGGCCCGTCCTTTGAGAAGGTGGTTGCGGCCTATGGTTCCGTGGATGCGGTGTTTGAGTTCCTGAACTCGGACAAGCCGCTGGAGCCGAAGGTTACGGCCTTTGCCGCCAAGAAGGGCATCATGAAGGGGCAGCTGAAGAAGTATCGCAAGCTGTCCGACGAGAAGAAGGCCGAGGTCCGCGCCTGGTTCGAGGAGCAGCTCAAGTAAAAGCCGGCTTCTGTCATGGAAGGGGCGGCTGTGCCGCCCCTTTTTCTTCGACCGGTTTCCAGGGTGCAAGCTGTGGCCCGCTCGGATAGCATGCCCCCATGGCCATCATCAACCGCCGGGCAAGGCATGAATATCATATCCTCGAGACCTATGAGGCCGGCATCATGCTGACCGGCCCCGAAGTCAAGAGCGTGCGCGCGGGGCAGGTCAATCTCGCTGAGGCCCACTGCATCGTGCGCGGGGAACAGATTTGGCTGGTTGGTTGTCATATCAGTCCGTACAGGCCGGCCGCCATGCACAATCCCAAGGATCCGGCGCGTTCCCGTCAGTTGCTGTTGCACAAGGCCGAGATACGCAGGCTGATTGGCAAGCTCAAGGAAAAGGGGCTCACGCTGGTGCCGCTCAGGCTCTATTTCAATGAACGAGGCTATGCGAAACTGGAGATCGGCCTTGCTCGCGGCAAGAAGCTGCATGACAAGCGACAGGCGCTCAAGGAGCGGGATGTGAGGCGGGAGTTGCAGCGCAAGTACAAGATGCACTAACCCGGATTTTTCATGATGACCATGCGCCGGGATTTGAAATGTTGAAACCCAAAAAGGGGTTGCATCGGCATGGACGCATGACTTGGAGATGGACCTTCTGCATTTCGCGGCGCCTGGCTTGTCGGCGCGGGCCGGATGCACGCCTTTGGCTGCGGACCATAGCGCCGGCCATGCTTCTTGCCTGCATGCGCGCCCCGTCCTCGCTCATCCGGCGCCATCCATCCGCGATCACATGAAACATCCGGGCTAAACGACATGCGGGGATCGGGCGAGACGACCGATCCCCGCATGGATTCCAAGAGAGTTCAGTTTTTCGATTTGTCGACGATTTTTTCCTGCTGAATCCAGGGCATCATCGCGCGCAGCTTCGCCCCGACCTGCTCGATCGGATGTGCTTCGTTGAGTCGTCGGTAGGCGGTCATCGACGGATAACCGGTCTGGCCTTCGAGAATGAACTGCTTGGCGTATTCGCCGGTCTGGATCCGGTGAAGGGCTTCGCGCATGGCCTTGCGGGATTCCTCGTTGATGACCTTCGGGCCGGTCACGTACTCGCCATATTCCGCGTTGTTCGAGATGGAATAGTTCATGTTGGCGATGCCGCCTTCGTACATCAGGTCAACGATGAGCTTGAGCTCATGCAGGCATTCGAAGTAAGCCATCTCGGGGGCATAGCCGGCCTCGACCAGGGTTTCAAACCCTGCCTTGACCAGTTCGACACAGCCACCGCAGAGTACGGCCTGTTCGCCAAACAGGTCGGTTTCCGTTTCGTCCTTGAATGTCGTTTCGATGATGCCGGTACGGCCTCCGCCGATGGCCGCGGCATAGGACAGCGCGGTCTCCTTGGCCTTGCCCGTGGCATTCTGGTGCACGGCGATCAGGTCCGGGATGCCGCCGCCCTTGACGAATTCGGAGCGCACCGTGTGCCCCGGCGCCTTGGGTGCAATCATGATCACGTCAAGATCGGGGCGGGGGATGATCTGATTGTAGTGAATGGCGAAGCCGTGCGCGAAGGCCAGTGTCGCGCCTTGTTTGAGTGCAGGAGCCAGTTTCTCCCTGTAAAGCTCGGCCTGAAACTCATCAGGAGTCAGCACCATGACCAGATCGGCGTCGGGCACGGCCTGCTCGACCGTGCTGACCGTCAGTCCGGCTGCTTCCGCCTTGGCCGATGAGGCCGATCCAGGCCTCAGTGCGACGGTCACGTCCACGCCCGAATCCTTCAGGTTGTTGGCATGGGCATGCCCCTGCGACCCGTAACCGATGATGACAACCTTCTTGCTGCGGATGATCGAAAGATCTGCGTCCTTGTCATAATAGACGTTCAGGGCCATGGTGTGTGTCCTCCAGTGTGATCGCAAATTGGGATAAAGGAGGCGCAAGCTAGCCATTCTTGCGGGCAATTTCATCATTTTTTCCGGACTGCGGCGCGGTAGCATGCGCGACCATGAAATGGCGTTCATGCTTGGTTCATGCTCATTGAAAGCGTGTCGAGAAGAATGGCTGACACGTCCAGTG
The DNA here is from genome assembly GCA_015488115.1 of Mariprofundaceae bacterium. Classification (GTDB taxonomy): domain Bacteria; phylum Pseudomonadota; class Zetaproteobacteria; order Mariprofundales; family Mariprofundaceae; genus J005. The sequence continues at coordinate 12,781 of WFOK01000019.1, read as the reverse complement.
ACAGGGATGGGCGATTCAGGAACAAGGAGTGGAACATGAAGTGGAAAGTGTTTGTAGCGGCGGCCTTGCTGGTGTTTTCAACCCAGGCTGGTGCCCGTGGATTGCACGAGCAAGTACGGCCGCTGTACCCCGTTCAACCCGTGCTGAGCGATCCGCATGCGGATCTTGTCTATCCTTCGGTGGCGGGCGCCTTTCTGGTTTTCAGTCGCAAGCAGGGGCATGAATACAGCGTGGTGCAGACGTCGAAATCTCGGCCACGTCTTTCCGGGCGGACGGTGCGCCCCCAGTTCCTGGGCGAGGCCGTGCGTTTCGGCGCGGCCACGGCCAATGGCGGCATCGGTTATGTCAGCAGTCGTTTGGGGCCGATTTCGGCATGGATGAAGCAGGCGCGCGGCGACGGCCATGTGGCCATCGCAAACATGCTGACGTTTCGCGGCGCGCTGGCGCCTCATCATCTGAAGGCATCGCCGGACGGCCGTTTCTGGTGCTTTGATTCGACATTTGAAAAGAACCGGTACAACCAACTGCTCAACGAATTCGGGCAGGTGCCTCATGTCGAGCTGCTCGGACAGGACTGGCGGATTTACGACTCCCGGCTGTCGCGATGGAAGGTCGGCTACGAGACAACGAAAACGGGGAACACCGGCAACAAGTTCAAGCCGCCTGTGCTGTTTCTCTTTGACCGCAAGAGCAGCCAATTGACCATGATCCCGAATGCGTTTGACGGGGTCGTTTCGCCGGATGGCAAGCACGTCGTCTTTGTGCGCGAGAACAACGGCAATTATGATCTCTGGATGCAGGATGTGGATGGCAGCGATCTCGTGCAGCTCACGAGCAGCCCCTATGCCGATCTCGAACCAGCCTGGAGCCCCGATGGCGGCCGCATTGCCTTCATTTCGAACCGTGACAGAAAGGGCGACCCCAGGGGCATGTCCATCTATGTCCTGGATGTTCGCTCCCTTTCCGTGCAGCGCGTGACCAATGATCCGCATGCGATCGATGGCGGGCCGACCTGGAAGGACAACACCACGCTCTATTTTCATTCCGACCGTAAAACGGGCGGCCGTTCCTCGGCCACCTGGTCGATATGGCAGGTCACGATGCGATGAACAAGGGGGGAATCATGAAGCGCACGTTTGCCATGCTGCTGGGCATGATCGCCTTTACCACCTTTACGCTGCCGGCCCAGGCCGAAAATCTTCTTGACTGGTTGGAATCGGCCCATGGCCCGTCGCTGATCAAGCACGAGAAGCCCAAGGATCATGCGATCCTCGTGACCCTTGAGCCCGGCCAGCAGGAGATGTATCCGAAGGTTTCGCCCGACGGTCGTTATCTTCTGGTGACCGTCAGCGAGCATCGCAGGCTGTATGTATCCCGCCGCCTGACCGAAAATGGCGACCCGTTGAATGTGGTCAGCGAGGACATTCATGCGGCTGATTCCATCTCCTGGCTCGGCAAGTCGGAGGTCAGCTTTTTGTCATCCAGGGCGGGCGGCCTCGGCTTGTGGGCCAAGTCGGCCAGCGGACAGGGCGTCGTGCGGCGCTTGCAAAGACTGTATGGCAATCTGACCCAGGCCCAGGTGCTGCCTGACGGCTCCGTGCTGGCCGTCCGGCTGGAGGGGAAGGCCAGCAGCGGGCAGCGCGGTTCGATGGCGCACAGGGACCCCTTCGTGAACTGGGACCTCTCCGGCTTCAAGTCCTATGTGGTACGCATTGACAAGAACGGGCTTGACCATGTGCTCAGCGAGGGCACGAATCCCGCCATTTCTCCGGACGGCCAGTGGATCGTGTTTTCGATGGCAGCCGGTCGCAGCCGGCATTTGTTCATGATGCGTGTGGACGGTTCCGAACTCTTGCAACTGACGGATGATCGAAGCATCGATGTTCAGCCGGCCTGGAGCGCCGACGGGAAATGGATCGTGTTCACCTCCAATCGTGGCGATGTGGACATCCGCCATCCCCATCGCGGCAACTGGGACGTTTGGGCCATCGATCGCGAGGGGCGGAACCTGACCAGGCTGACCCTGGATGATGCGCGCGACGGTGCGCCTTCGGTGGGCCGGGATGGCTTTGTCTATTTTCATTCCGACCGCAAGGTTTCCAGCGAGGAGCGCGCCCTGCATCAGGTGCGCGGAAGCGTGAGCGGCTTCCATATCTGGAAGGTTCCCTTTCCGCAGGCCCGCTAGGCACAGGCGGCGCCCTGAAACGGGCGCCGCCTTGGTTCATCGGCCCGTGCGTCTGGCTGGCTTCAGCATGGATCTCAATCTTGAGTCATGCATGGGGTCTGGGCCGGACAGGGGCAGGCGCACGATGAAGGTGGCGCCTTCTCCGGGCCGGCTTTCCACAGCCATTGTGCCCCCATGAGCCTCCACGATGCGCTTGCAGATGGACAGGCCGAGCCCCGCCCCTTCGCCTTCCTTGCGGCAACGGGCGTCATCGGCGCGGTAGAACCGGTCGAACAGGTACTTCTGCTTTTCCAGCGGAATGCCCGGGCCTTCATCCCGGATGCGGATGACGGCCCATTTCTGATCCTCGACGCGCGCCGAAAGCGTGACCGTTGAATGATCCGGCGAGTATTTGTAGGCATTGTTCAGCAGGTTCATCAGCACACGCTCAAGATGCGCCGCATCGCCCATGACCTCGAGGCCGTCGGGCACATCGATATCCAGCGTGATATGGTGATTGGCGAACAGGATCAGGTGTTGCTGGCCGACCTCGTGCAACAACAGCGACAGATCAACGGGTTCCTGCACGAGTTCCAGCTGGCCAGCGTCTGCGCGGGCCAGCGTGAGCAGATCATTGACGATACGTTGCATGCGTTCGATGGTGTCCAACTGCTGCCGGAGGATCTGGACATATTCCTCGCGTTTGCGCGGGTGTCTCAGGGCGACCTCGATTTCTCCCTTGAGAATGGTCAGGGGCAACCGCAGCTCGTGGGACGCATCAGCGATGAATCTGCGTTGGGCCACGAAGCTTGTCTCCAGTTCCTCGAACATCTTGTTCAGGACATTGACCAGGGTCTGGATTTCCTTCTCCCTGGCCCTGGACTCGAGTCGTCTGGACAGGTCTCCGGCGGCCACGGCCCTGGCCGTGGAAAGGATTTCCTGAATGGGCGCCAGCGCCTTCTTGGCCATGAAGTAGCCTGCCAGGGCGCTCAGCAGGATCATGATCAGTCCGAGGATGCCGCCGATGATGAACATCAGCCTGAAGATGGCGGCAATGTCTGCCGTGCTCTTGGCCAGCAGGATGACGGCGGCGACCTCGCCGCCGAGATGGATCGGCATCGCGATGATGCGCAGGTTCGTTTTGCGCAGCAGCGATGCCGTGGATGCGAAGGTGACCTGATTCTTCCTGAACGCGCGTGCAAGCGCTTGGCTGACGCTGTTGCCGCCGCGCTCGATCAGTGTGCCCTGGCTGTTGAACAGCACGTTGCCGTTGATGCTGATCAATTCAACGGGGCCCTGAAAATGGCGCGCGAATTCGTTGAGATGGCGCGACCATAGGTAGAAGTGCGAACGCTCGAGCTGGTTCGAGATCATTTCGGCCTGACGAAAGAGTTCGTCGTCGACATTCTGATTCACGCGATGGGCAAGCGCGGCGTACAGCAGAATGCCCGTCAGCATCAGAATGCCGAATTCCAGCGCCACAAACAGCAGGGCCAGTCTGCCGCGGAACGTGCGCAGAATGTTGGAGCGAATCCAGTAGTAGATCGAGAGCGGATTCAGGGAAGCCAGTGCAAGGGTCCCTCAGCCGGTGGGCGGCTTGTCGGTCAGAATATAACCCTGTCCACGCAGGGTATGAATCAGGGGGGGGTCGAAGCCTTTGTCGATCTTGTTGCGCAGGTGACTGACGTAAACGTCGATGACATTGCTTTCCGGATCGAAATTCATGTCCCAGACATGCTCGCCGATGAGCGTGCGCGACAGGACCTTGCCGGGGTTGCGCATCAGGTATTCCAGCAGCGCGTATTCCTTGGTCGTCAGCCGGATGTTCTTGCCCGCGCGCGTTGCCTGGCGGCTGATCGGGTCCAGCTCGAGGTCCGCAATCTTCAGGATGGGCGACTTGTTTTCCGACTTGCGGCGCAAAAGGGCCCTTACCCTGGCGAGCAGCTCCTCGAACGCAAAGGGCTTGGCGAGATAGTCGTCCGCGCCTGCATCCAGACCCCGCACCTTGTCCTCCACGGCGTCCCTGGCGGTCAACATGAGCACCGGCGTGGAGACACCGCGCTCCCTGAGCTCGCGGCAGACCGTGATGCCGTTTTTCTTCGGCAACATGAGATCAAGGATGATCAGGTCATAATCATTGACCTCGCCCAGGAATTCGCCTTCTTCGCCATCATAGGCCACATCCACAGCATGGCCTTCTTCCTTCAGGCCCTTCTGAATGAAATGGGCGACACGCTCTTCATCTTCGACGACCAGAATCTTCATCGTCGATAGTGTAGCATTGCCGGTGGCGGGAAGTGAAGCCCCGGCAGAAGGAGGAGCAATGGATTATCAGATCGTCGGACGCAGGAGTCTGCATCATGGCTTTCTGCACTTGGAGGCCATCACGGTCGAGCATGAAACGATGGATGGCGGGCATCAGGTCGTGACGCGCGAACATGTCGAACGCGGGGATGCCGTGGCCGTGGTGCTGTATGATGTCCGCCGAGATGAGGTACTGCTGCTGGAGCAGTTTCGCATCGGTCCGGTGGCGCGAGGGGAGAATCCGTGGTTGATCGAGATTGTTGCGGGAGTCGTTGCGCCGGATGAGGAACTGGCGGATGCGGCCCGCAGGGAATGTGTCGAGGAAGCCGGGTATGAGCCGAAGCGGCTGCAGCCCCTGGGTTATTATTACGCAACACCGGGCGCTTCATCCGAGCGGATTCACCTGTTCATCGGAGAGGTCGAAAAGGAAAAACCATGCGGGAGTGGCGGCGGACGACTGGAAGAGCAGGAGGACATCCGGGCTTTCTGGGTCAGCAGAGACGAGGCCATGGCCATGCTCGAGCAGGGACGGATTCATTCGGGCGCCCCGATGCTGGGGCTGTTGCTGGCGTTCGGATGCCGTGGCCGGCTCGGTTCAGCGGGCGTCGGGGCGGAGAATTGCTGAAATGGCCTCGGAGAGCTGCGCATAGCGGAAGGGCTTGTCGAGGATGCGCAATGGCTGGTCCGAGAAGCGGCCCTTGATGTCCTGGCGGTAGCCGGTGACAAACAGCACGCGGTCGAGCAGTTCGGGCTTGATCTGTATCAGGCTGTTGTAAATCTCGTCGCCCGTGAGCTTGGGCATGCGGATGTCGAGCAGAATCAGGTCGAATTGATCCCCATGAGCCGTGGCCTCGAACAGGCCCCTGACCGGATCGGCCGTGCAGGTGATGTTCACGGGCAGATCGTGTTCCTTGGCGTAACGCCGCAGGAACGCGCTCGTGATTTCATGCATGGTTTTTTCATCATCGATCAGCAGGACATTCACGCCTGAGTCTCTCCTCTCCTCCCCCCGCCAGGCAGCAACGCCCGAGCATCGAGCGTTTCACCGCAGCCGAGTGTAAGGATTTTGCCACTCCCCGCAACCGTTGCGCAACCTTCGGCAAGTGCCGGCAGATAGGCTTCGTCCTCCTTGCGCAAGGCATTGAGTACGATGTGATCCGGCTGGCGGCCAATGGCCTGCAGGGACTCAAGTGTCAGCAGTAAATGATTCAGGGCGCCGATGCGACAGCGCACGATCAGCCAGAGGTGATCCGGCCTGCAGTCCCTGATCCAGTCACGGACTTCATACCCTGTCCGCAAGGGCACGCGAAGGCCGCCAATGCCTTCAATCAGGGTGCAAGCATGCCGTTGCGCATGCTTGCGGCACCATGCATCCAGCTTGGAGGGGTCGATGGCTTGCCCCGCTGGGGTTGCGTGGGCGGGCGCCGCCGCGAGCGGGAAGCGATACAGGTTGATTTGGTCAGGATGATCGAGTCCCTGGGCGGCGAGCAGACGATCGATATCCGCATATCGCTCCTCGTGCGCGCCGCATGCGATGGGCTTGAGTGCAATGGCATCCAGGCCGAGGTCCAGATACTGACGCACTGCAGCGCAGGTCACATAGGTCTTGCCGGCATCGGTATCGGTTGCTGTGACGAAAATCGTGCTCATGCCGCGCGTATCGGAATGCAGTTCAGGCCATCCTGAGGGTCTTCCTCGAACCATGCCTGGGCATACAACGCCTCGAAGGAGGCCTGGATGCGGCCCGAGTCGTCTCGGGGATAACGCCGCTCGAGCTCGCGGAGCAGCCTGCGGCCATAAAGGCCCTTCACGGGACGGGCGATGGCCGAGGCGGATGCGCCAAGCCCTTTGAGCTCGCGGATCAGGGCATGCACGTTCGGGTAGCTGACGGTGATGAGATCGGCATCGGTTACCGGCGCGGCGACGGGCAACTGCATCAGGGCATCACCGAGGTCCATGACATCGGGGAAGCGGAGGACGCTGTGCTCGTAGGCGGGGTGAATGTGTGCCAGGCTCTGGCGAAGTTCCGTGAGCGTGCGGCGGCCGAAGGTCGAGAAGAGCATCAGCCCTCCCGGCGCAAGCACGCGGCGCATTTCGCGCATCATGATCTCGGGCGCACTGACCCATTGCATGGCAAGGTTTGAACAGACGAGGTCGAAGGAGGCGTCGGCAAAGGGAAGCAGGCATGCATCCGCAGCTAGAAAGCGGGTGCGCCCCTGCCATGGACGGCGTCGAGGCTGTTGCTTTCTTGCCTGTTGCGTCATGGAGAACGCCAAGTCCAGCCCGGTGATGTCAGCGCGCCGAAATCGTTGACGCAGCAGCCGGGTGAAATAACCGGTTCCGCATCCGATATCGAGGATGCGTTGTGGCTCGATTTTCGTGAAGGCCATGTGCTGCAGCAGGCGATCGCCAATTTCCCTCTGCACCACGGCATGACGGTCATAATTGGCGCTGGCGAGCCCGAAGGCCCTGCGCACCTGCATGGGATTCAGAGTTTTCGACACCATTCCTCCAGGGTCTGCCGGAATGCTCGGGTGTGGTTGAGAAACGGTGCGTGGCCAGCGGACTCAAGGCTTCGCATGTCGGCACGGGGAAGATGCTCGCATAAGTATTTCCCGGCGGCGTGCGGCACGATGACATCCCGATGGCCATGCACGATCAGACAGGGCACGCGAATCTCGTTCAGATGCGGACGCAAGTCCAGGCTTTGGAGCAGGCTCAGGCCGTGCTTCATGGCGGCGATCGAGGGCAGGACAGATGTGTTCATGCACTCCTGCTGCAAGCGGCGCCGGGCGGACATGCTCAGCTCTTCCCCCTGAAGCATGAGGTCGAAAAAACGGCGCAGCAATCTTTCCGGATCCGTGATGGCCTGCCGTTTGAATGTGCTGAAGACGTGCGCCGGGCAGCCGGCGTCCCAGTCCGCTGTCATGCAGAACTTGGGCGTTGTGGCGATAAGCACCAGTCCCTTGATGCGCCGAGGCAGCCGCAGCGCAAGCCTCAGGGCGAGCATGCCGCCCAGGGACCAGCCGATGAGCAGCATGGGTTTTTCGCCAGGCAGGCTATCCAGCCAGCTATCTGGTTCCGCATCCGGCTCGCCCCCATGCCCGGGCAGGTTGATGTAATGAGCATCTGGCCAGATGCTCATGCACGGTTTCCAGATCTGGCGGGACTGTCCCCAGCCATGAACGAACAGCATCTCACTCATGCAGGCAGTCCCTGATGGCCTCGGCAAGGCCACGGATCTCTTCTGCCTCATGGTGGCTGGAAAGCGTGATGCGCAGCCGCGAGGTTCCTTCGGGAACGGTTGGTGGACGAATGGCGGGAACGAAGAAGCCCTTTTCGCGCAGTTTTTTCGCCGTGTTCAGCGCCCTTGTGTCATCACCCAGCATGACGGGCTGGATGGCCGTTTCCGATGTCATGACGGGAATGCCGGCGCAGCAGCGACGGAATACCCCGATGTTTCTTTGCAGCCTCGCGGTCAGGGTACCTTCCCGGATCAGATCAAGGGCCACCAGCATGGCTTGGGCGATGGCGTAGGGAAGTGCGGTCGAATAGATCATGGTGCGCAGACGCTGTCGCAGGCCATCGATGAGTGGCTGGCTGCCAAGGATGAACGCCCCGTAACCTCCGAAGGCCTTGCCGAATGTACCGATTTCGACCAGCCGCTCGTGGCCGCTCAGGCCTGCCATGGCGCAGGCTCCCCGTGGGTCGGGCAGGGTGCCGATGCCGTGTGCATCATCCACGATGAGCAGGGCGTCATGTTTTTCGGCCAAGTGCCTGAGCTCGGTCAGCGGGGCCATGTCGCCATCCATGCTGAATATGCCGTCGGTCACGATGATGCGCCGCCTGGCCTCAGTGGACTCGAGCAAGGCTTCCAGGGTTTTGGTGTCCCGGTGGGGGAAGCGCCTGACCCTTGCTCCCGACAGGCGGGCACCATCGACAAGGGAGGCATGGTTCAGGCGATCGGTGAACATCACATCGTGCCGACCGGCGAGGGCGTGAAGCAGTCCGATGTTGGCCAACATGCCCGAGCCAACCAGTAGGGCCGCTTCGTAGCCTTTCCATTCCGCCAGCGCCTGTTCCAGTTCGTGAAACACTGGCGCATCGCCACAGACCAGCCGGGAGGCACCGCTGCCCAGTCCGTGCCGGCCCAGGGCCTCTTGTGCGGCCCCCACGACCCTTGGGTGATGGCTCAGTCCGAGATAGTCATTGGAGGCGAAATTGATCAGTTGGAGTCCACCGACATGGATCTTCTTTCCGTCCGCGCGTGTACGCGGGAAATGTCGCCTGCGGAGAGATGGCATGGAAGTGAACCAGTTGCGACTGTCCGGCATGTGCGTCATGCTGATGGCGATGGAGATGCTGTCAACGTTCATTGCCAAGGGGGTTCACGGGCTGCGGCGCATGCTGTTTCCTCCTTGTTGCTTCTTTTGCCAGAGACCCTTGCCAGATCGGGATGGATGCTGTCCGGAGTGCCTGATGGGCATACGCATTTGGCCGCGTTCTCATTGCCGACGCTGTGGGGTCGTGCTTGGCGAGGCCCTGGCTCCCGGACCGTGCGGTTCCTGCCTGCGTCGTCCTCCTCCTTTCCAGTGGAACGAGGCCCTTTTCCGTTATGACGGTCCTGTGCGTGAGGCGATCCTACAGTGGAAGCTCGGCGGCCACCCGGCAGCGATTCACTGGCTGTTGGACGCCGCAGGGGGGCACATCCGGGAGGTGCTGGGTCCGAAGGATCTGCTGCTTCCCATTCCGATGCCGCTTGCGCGCATGCGCCGCATGGGCCAGCATCATGCGGCAGATCTGGCGCGATGGTTGGCCAGGCGTGGCGGGTGCGGTTGGGACTGGCGCATCCTGCGGCGATTGGGCAGCCAGCCACGCCAGTCCGAACTCAGCGGTCGGGAGCGCCGGCGGAACCTTCGCGGTGCGTTCGATCTCGATTGGCGGGCATGGGATGCGTTGCATCAGAAGCCTGCCCGCATTTGGCTGGTCGATGACATCCAGACCACCGGGGCGACCATGAGAGAGGCGGCGCGCATCGCTGCAGGTCTCGGCCTGCCATTGGGCGTGCTCAGTCTTGCCCGCGCATAAGCCAGGAGGTTGCATGAATCAGCCAAAGGTTGAGATCTATTCGGGAGACTACTGCCCGTATTGCTTGCGGGCCAAGGCCTTGCTGAAACAGCGCGGTATCGCCTTCATCGAATACGATGTGCAACGGCATCCGGAGCGGAGGGTCGAAATGCTGCAGCGCAGCCGTGGCGCGCGCACCATCCCTCAAATCTTCATCAATGGTCGCCATGTGGGCGGCTGTGATGATCTCTACGCCTTGGACCGTTCGGGGCAGTTGCGGGATTGGCTGCAGCAGGCTGGCTGAGGCGTTGCAGGGCCAGGGCCAGCCGGAACCAGGATGCCTGGTCCAGTTGTTCAGGCCTGAGCCCCGGGTCAATGCCCAAGGATGCGATCTGTTCCTCGTCAAGAATGCCCCTGAAATTGTTGCGCAGCGTTTTCCGGCGGTGTGCAAAGCCCAGCCGGACGGCATGTTGCAGGGCCTTGTAGGCGCACGGGGGCGTGCGGTCAAGCGGCTTGAACAAGACCACGGCGGAATGCACCTTGGGGGGTGGGTTGAAGGCGCCGGGGGGGAGGCGCAGGCACACTTTCGGTTCATAATAATGCCTGGCCAGCACGGAAAGACTCCCGTAAAGGCGGGAGCCTGGCGCGGCGCAGATGCGGTCGGCCACTTCCCGTTGGTACATCAGCACCATGCCGCCTTCAAGCCGGAACGAGGCCAGAAGGGCCGTCAGCGGACCGCTGATGTTGTAGGGCAGGTTGCCCAGGATCCATTCGGGTCTGTGCTGCGCCATGGTTTCGGTCAGGCATTGCATCACGTCGGCATGCACGACATGAAGCCCCGGATGCTTGCTGGCCACGAGTTGCCAGTGTTCGGCGAAACGGTCGTCCTTTTCGATGAGCACAAGCCTGTCGCAACGCTCCATCAGTGGAACCGTCAGGGCTCCGGGGCCTGGTCCGATCTCCAGCACACGGCAGGCGGCTGGCATCAGGGAAAGGATGCGCTCAATGGCCTGTCGGTCCCGCAGGAAATGCTGACCGAGGGATTTTTTTGCCATGGCCTGATGTTGATGCATGGGCCGGATCGTATCAGCCGAGGCGAGCAAGGTCAGCGGCGCAATCGCTTTTCCCTTGCCATGCCAAGGTTTTTTTCTACACTTCCCGACCCGTTTGTTGGGGTCCAAGGAGGTCGGCATGATCAGCGGAGACAGGCGTTGTCTGGTCGCGGGAAACTGGAAGATGAATGGCTTGCTCGATGAGGCCATGGCCTATATCGAGGCTCTGGGGGAGAATCCGGCCCCAGAAAAGGTCGAGATCGCCATCATGCCTCCGTTTACATTGTTGCACCCCATGGGGGAGCGCCTTGAGCGGAAGGGCATCCGTCTTGGCGCGCAGAGCGTCTTTTATGAAGAGAAGGGAGCGTTTACAGGCTCGATTTCTCCGCTGATGCTGCGTGACGCCGGCTGCCATTATGTGATTCTCGGCCATTCCGAACGAAGGGATATTTTGCACGAGGCCAATGAGGTCATCCTGAAGAAGCTCAAGGCATCGTGGAAGGCCGGACTGGAGCCCATTCTCTGCATTGGAGAGCATCTCGATGAGCGTGAAGCGGGCAAGACCAATGAAGTATTGCGCGAGCAACTGTCCATCCTGGAGGGTACGGATCCTGCTGCTCCGCTGACGGTTGCGTATGAGCCAGTATGGGCGATCGGGACCGGCGTGACCCCGACGCTGGAGCAGGTCGAGGAGACGCATGCCTTTGTTCATGAGGAGCTCAAGCGCTACGGGCGGACATGCAGGGTGCTGTATGGAGGCAGCGTCAAACCGTCGAATGCGGAGGATCTGATGTCCTGCGCCGGCGTGAATGGCGCCCTGGTCGGCGGGGCATCGCTGGACCCGCGTTCGTTCATGGGTATTGTAGAAGCGGCCGCACGAGCCGTATCATGAGGAGTTAGGTGCGATTATGACAACGGTAATTGTGGTGATCCACGTGATGGTGGCATTGCTGCTCATCGGCGTGGTTCTGATTCAGAAGGGACAGGGCGCTGAAATGGGTGTTTCCTTTGGCGGAGGTGGTGCGCAGACCCTTTTTGGCAGCCGTGGCTCTGGCTCCTTTCTGGGAAAGCTGACCGGTGGGTTGGCTGCGGCGTTCATGCTGACCAGCCTGACCTTGGCCTTCTTTTCACAGCAGGAAGCAGGTTCGGTTGTGGAGCGTGCGGTCGTGGATCAGTCGAGTGCACCGCTCGAGAAGACGGAGCAGAAGACAGGGCAGCCGGAAGGCTTTGATCCTTCGAAGTTGAAGAATGAGGCGCCAGGCGATACATTGCCGCCTGCCGAGTAGGAGAGCTAGGAAGACTGGCTCGCGATGCCGGAGTGGTGAAATTGGTAGACACGCCATCTTGAGGGGGTGGTGGGCCTAGCCCGTGCTGGTTCGAATCCAGTCTCCGGCACCATTTTCAAGTCTGACCTCAACAGGGAAACCCGCCATTCAGCGGGTTTTTCCTTGCTGGGGCGACAGACGGAAAAGTTTTTGTTGGCATATGCGATCAAGGCTCTATAGTTGGCATGGTTGAATGGTGAGTGCAGAGCAATCTGCTGTTTCGTTTCTGATCTGTCTTCGGTTAAGAGAGTTAAACAGCGGGCGCCCTCGCTGATCGGTTCAATGTATTTTTGAAGACAGAGGACTTTTCTAGATGAATATTTATGTTGGCAATATCTCTTTCCGGACCACCGAGGAAGATCTTATCGATTTGTTCGCACAGTTTGGCGACGTGGCTTCGGCCAAGATCATCACCGACCGCGAGACCGGCCGCAGCCGTGGCTTTGCGTTCGTTGACATGGACAACCAGGATGAAGGCCTGGCTGCCATCGAGGCTCTCAATGGTCGCGAGCACATGGGTCGTAACCTGACCGTGAACGAGGCACGCCCACGCCAGCCGCGCTACTGAGTTCGTATCTCACTGCCTTGAAAAACCGCCCCGGCATGCCGGGGCGGTTTTTTCGTTGTGGACGATCGAACCGACAAGATGGCTGCGAAGTGAGGCATTGGTTTCTGATCTTTCAGCTCCGTTTCAGACAAGGGGTGCATGCTTCGAAGCGTTCATTTTGACGTTTTGGAAAGGAGAAACTGATGAAAGCCTTCTGGAAGCTTGCATGTGTTGCCATGATGCTCACCTCGTTCGTTGCCACAGCCCATGCCACGGACCCTTATGTGGGGATTGGTTTCGGGGCTTTTAATCTTGGCAACGG
>WFOK01000018.1 GCA_015488115.1 Mariprofundaceae bacterium | reverse complement strand
CCGTCATGAAGACCTCGCCAAGCAGGAACCACGAGCCAAGGCTGCGGTTCAGATTCAGCGAATGCTTGCCCTGCCATGCCAGACCCGACTGTTCGGCAAAGGCATGCTCGAGCACGGGGGCCGTATCCACATACACGCGCTGCTCGTGGGGGCCGAGCAGCCTGTCCAGGCTGCCGGCAAACGCCTTGAGGCGCTTTTTCATGATCTCGTGATAATCCATGCCATGCGCATAGGCCGCGATGACGCCCCTGCCATCGGCCCGCAGGGCCTCCTCCAGCCCGTAGGCCGGAGGCGAATGGCGCATGGCCAGTGAAATCACGCTCTGCACGCCGGCCAGCATCGCCTCGGGATGGCAGCGGCGGCCCAGCCTTGTGGGCTCGGCCATCCAGCGCATGCATCCAAAGCGTTGCTTCGCAACCCATTCGGCATAACGGGCGAGGTACTTCGGCCGCAGGGCGACCCTGCTGATGCCACAGGCGTCAAAGCCATGGCTGGCCGCCAGCCGCCTGATTGTCCCGGCGCTTATGTTCAAGAACGGGCCCGCAATCAGCGCCTGACGTTCTTGTACTTGCGAATCACGCTCATTTGGGGCTTGTCCTTCCCCCGACGGAGTCTTGTCGGCTCGATAGACAGCGGATGTTTCTTCGTCCATGCGCCGCCCCACCAGTATGACCATCCGACCTGCTGACTGTTCAGATAGATGATGGTTTCGCGCAGCACGCTCAGCCATTTGCGGTCAATGCCCTTTCCAGCCGGTACGCCGAACTCGCCCAACTCGCCATGGTAGCGGTTCTTTTTCAGCCAGCCGACATACTCCTGCAGCCGGGACAAGACGGCCGCACTCACCGGCTGGCCGCCATAGACGCTCTTGTAGGTCGCCTTGTACGGCTTGCGGCCGAGCCTGTACAACCCGCTGCCATCCCTGTCAAAGAACTGATGGGCTTCGATAATCAACTTGTTGTAGGGATCATGCACGACGAAGAACTCGTTGTTGATCAGCCAGTTTCTGGCCGAGCTCCAGCCATCCCCGGGCACGATGATCGCATGCTGGGTGTCCACGAGCCGGATCGTGTTGATCGCATTTTGCACAATGCCCTGCCATCGGCCGGGCTTCATCGGCTGGCTGGAGTCCAGGATCTCATAGCCGTAGACGGCCGGATGGGTCGCATACCTGGCGGCCAATTTCTGCCAGAAATCCGCCAGCCGCCGGGCCGTGACCTGATTGATGCGCATGCCCGCCTTGTCCAGATCGATGATGACCTTCATCTTCAACCGCTTGGCCGTGTTCAGCACGCGGTCGATGCGCTTGAGTTCCGTGCCGGAGAGCGCGCCAAAGAAGCTGGGCTGCAGACGCCTCCAGTGAATGGGCAGACGGATGTGACGCAATCCCTTGCGCTTGTAATACAAGAGCTCGGCAGCGCTGGGGTAGATGTAGTCCTTCCTGTACACGCCATCTGCGCGGCCCAACTCCGACCCCGAGATCGTCAGCCCCTTGGGGATCTCCCATGGCGTCGTGGACTTGAGCGGATCGGCCGGAAATTCATCGAGCAGCAGGGGCGATGCACCGATCTGGGCGAATGTGGCGCCTGCATTCCACTGGTCCGGAAAACCGTCGCCGTCGGCATCGACCGAGGCGGCCGGATCCTTGGGAAACGCATCCAGCGCATCCTGCACCCCATCCCCATCGCTGTCCGGCAGCACGGTGATCGTCACCGTGGCCGTGGCCGTGGCGCCCTTGAGATCCCGGATCGTATACAGAAAGGTGTCCGTGCCCTGAAATCCCGGCTTCGAGGTATAGGCGATGAGGTTTTTCTGCCGGATCGCCACCAGCCCTCCACCGGCACTCTTCGCATCGGCAGAATCGAGCGAGATCGGATCGGCGGGATTCGGATCACTGTCATTGGCCAGCACATCGATGATCACGGTCTGGCCTGCAATGGCCTGGGCGAAATCCGGCTTGGCGATCGGCGGCACATGCCAGCGGGTCGGGTCCAGCGGGAACTCGTCCAGAATCAGCCCCGAGGCATCGATCTGTGCCTGGGTTGCCTTCGGGTTGAAAAAGTCGGGATGACCATCGCCGTCGGTGTCCACATAGGCAACGAAATCGCTGGCAAAGGCATCCTTGTCGTTGGTCACCCCATCCCCGTCGCTGTCCATGAGCGGCAGCAAGGCAAGCATCTGGGGGCGATCCGGTCCGACAACCAGACTCTTGGGCTCGATCGACATGGCATCATTGCCCCACCACGGTCCGCCCGCCCAATAGGCCCAGCCGACACGCTCGGCCTGCAGGTAACGGATCAGCGGGGTCAGCAGATTCAGCCATGCAGGATCCGTGTGCGCCGCGGCCGGCACGCCGAACTCGCCCAGGTATCCCCGGTAGCCATGCTTCTTCAGCCATCCGACGAACACATAAAGGCGTTCGGCCAGCACATCCTGGAACGTGCGCGTGCCATGCGCGGAACGGTAGGTCTGCGTGTAACGGCCTCCGGCACCCATGTAGGTGCCGCTGCCGTCGGCATCGAAATATTGGTGTGCCTCAAACAACAGGTTGCTGGCCGGGTCATTGATCACCAGACCCTGATTGTACAGATCCCAGTGGTTGGCGCTGCTCCAGCCGTCACCGCCGACGATGACCGCATGGACGGTGTCCACCCTGCGAATCGCATCGATGGCCGCCTGAGCCATGGTCTTCCAGGTTCCGACCGTGTTGTGCGGCTCGTTCATCAGGCCATAGCCGAACACGGCCTTGCTCGCACGGTAATGCGCGGCCATGCGCCCCCAGAAGTCGGCCAGCTGGCTGGCCGTGGCCAGCGTGCCACGGTAACGCGCAAAATTGTGCAGATCCAGAATCAGCTTCATTTTCCGCTGGGCCACGGCTGCGACAAAGGCATCAAGCCTGGCCAGCTCCCTGGCATCCAGTGCACCCATGGCCTTGGGCTGGATCCGCTCCCAGAGAATCGGCAGGCGGAGATAGGTGAAGCCCTTCTTGCGATAGTAATCCAGTTCCTGGTTGTTGGGATAGATGTAGTCGATGCCATAACGACCCGGAAGCTTCCTCGGGGACAGCTCGGGCCCGGACAGGTTCACGCCAAACGGCACCTCCCAGGCCACAACCTGTCGCGCGGGATCAGCTGGAAAGGCGTCCTTGGT
>WFOK01000017.1 GCA_015488115.1 Mariprofundaceae bacterium | reverse complement strand
CTGACCAGGGCCACGCGACCGTGCGGTTGCAGTTTGGCCGCCGCATACAGGCCCGCCGCGCCGCTGCCGATGATCAGGTAGTCAACCTGAATCGCTGTTCGGTTCGTGCACTTTTTCATGATCATGGATGTGTCATTGTAAGCTTCGGCACTTGCTAGGACAAGCCGCACATGCTGCAATACGTGTTGTACTATTGGGTCGGGCCAGGTTGCCCATGGAGGTCGGGTGGAACAGCAGGTCAGCGTGATTGCCGTCAATGGCGCAAGAGCGCGTGTCCGTGGGCTGCGCAAGAGCGCGTGCGGAGGATGTGCCGGCGAGAGCGCTTGCGGCACACTTGGCAGTTGGCGGGAGCGTCTTGTGGAGATGGATGTGGAGAACCCCGTCGGCGCCCGTGAAGGGGACATCGTCACCGTATACGTGCCCGATGGACTGCTCCTCCGGGCGGCCTTTTTTGCATACGGTCTCCCCATGCTCGGCTTCATGTTGGGCGGACTGCTGGGCCATGTGCTCGCCCAGGGCACTGCGTCCCGGGAACTCGTGTCGGTGCTGTCCGCATTGGCCGGCATGGCCCTGGCGCTGATCGCGCAGCTCCGTTTTGGGTCACTTGACAAGCAGCCCATGGGCAGGATCGTGCGCGTCGACAAGGGAAAGGACTTCATTCCTGTTCTTCCGGGTGCATGACATTCATGTTTTTTTCATTTTGGGGAGGTCACAATCCTCCGGCCAACTTTTGTCAAAGGAGACGCTCGTGAGACATTGGATGAAAGGCTTCATCGGAGGCATGATTGCTCTTTGCATGCTGACGTGGACGGCCCATGCGCTTCCCAACAGCTTTGCTGACATCGCCGAGTCACAGGCGGACGCCGTGGTCAACATCAGTACGACCCAGGTCGTGCATGGCCGCGGTTTGCCGCCGGGCTTTGGCTTTCCGCCGGGTTCGCCGTTCGAGGACTTTTTCAAGGATTTTTTTGGCAACCTTCCCCCACAGGAGCGCCATTCCCTGGGAACAGGCTTCGTGCTTTCATCCGATGGTTATATCGTCACCAACAATCACGTCGTCGAGGGCGCCGAAGAGGTGATCGTCAAGACACGCGATGGCAAGGAGTGGAAGGCGGAAATCGTCGGCACTGATCCGAAGATTGATGTGGCCCTGCTGAAGATCAAGGCGAAGGGGCTGAAGCCCGTCCGCCTGGGGGATTCCGATAAGATGCGCGTCGGCGACTGGGTCGTGGCCATCGGTAATCCGTTTGGTCTCGAGCAGACCGTGACCGCCGGTATCGTTTCCGCCAAGGGCCGGGTCATCGGTTCCGGGCCGTATGATGACTTCATCCAGACCGATGCGGCCATCAACCCGGGCAATTCCGGAGGTCCGTTGTTCAACTTGCGCGGTGAGGTCGTGGGCATCAACACGGCCATCTATTCGCGCAGCGGCGGGAACAACGGCATCGGTTTTGCCATTCCCATCAATCTGGCAAAATCCGTGATCAGGGAACTGAAGGCCACGGGTCATGTGACGCGGGCGCGACTGGGGGTTCGCATCACGGATGTGGACAAGGAAACCATGAAGGCCTTGGGGCTGAAGCGTCGCGAGGGCGCCTTGGTGCCGCAGGTTGAGGCCGGCAGCGCCGCTGATCGCGCGGGCATCCGGGCCGGGGACGTGATCGTCGAATTCGATGGCGAACCCATCAAGAAGGCGCATGACCTTCCGATTCGCGTGGCGCGCCATCATCCCGGAGACCGGGTCACGCTGAAGGTCATTCGCAATGGCAAGCTCCGCACGATAACGGTGACGCTCGAGAAAATGCCCGAAGAGGTCTCCAGCCGCGCTTCCGGCCATGGTCGCGAGCAGGGACGGGTCCGGCTGGGTTTGGTTGTCGAGAACCTGACGCCGCAACTGGCCAAGAAGCTGCATGTGCGCGTGAACGAGGGCGTGGTCGTCCGTCAGGTCATGCGGGGGTCTCCTGCCGCCAGGGCGGGCATCGCCCCCAACGATGTGCTCTACAGCATCAATGGCCGTTCCATCAAGGACGTTTCATCCTTCCGCAAGATGCTTGCTGGCTACAAGCCCGGTGACTTGTTGCGGGTGATGTTGGATCGGCATGGCGACCAGGTTTTTGCCCTGGTCAGGCTGCCCGAGGCAAGGCCCTAGCCATGGTTCCGCATCTTCAGCTTCTTGGAAGGCGGCAATGCTGTCTGTGCGATGAGGCTAAACTCGTGCTCGAGCAGCTTGCGGACAAGGGCCTGTGCACTTGGGAGTCCGTCGATGTCGACCGGGACAAGGGATTGCTGGTCCGTTACGGCATGGATGTGCCGGTCCTGTTGCTGGACGGAAGGCCCGTGGCCAAGCATCGGCTTGATCTGCCGTCGCTTGTCCACATGCTGCAGGGGCGGGAGGATGCGACATGAAACTGGCCAAGTTGGGCATTGTCGCCGGCTTGCTGGCGGCGCTGGCCGGCGCATTCTGGCTGTCCCTGCCCGAGGTCAATCCACCCGTTCGCGAGGGGACACAGGCCATTGATTTCCAGCTTCCCGACCTACAGGGGAAAATGCACTCCCTGCCCAAGGGGGATGTCGTGCTGCTGAATTTCTGGGCAACCTGGTGCCCGCCGTGCCGCGAGGAAATGCCCTCCATGGCCAGGCTGCATGAGCGTTTCGCCGACAAGGGGCTGAGGGTCGTTGCTGTTTCGATCGATCAGAACGATGATGATTTGGCGGGCTTCGTGCGCGAACATCAGCTTCCCTTTGAGGTTTTGCATGATCCGGAGGCCAGGGTCTCTCGCCGATACGGCGTGTTCAAGTATCCGGAGTCGTTCCTGATCGATCGCAATGGCGTTATCCGGCATCATCTCGTGGGGGCCGTGGACTGGACCTCAGAGCCAGTCGTAGCCGCCGTTGACGCATTGCTTTCCGGAGGCAGTGGTGAGCAGCCGGGCGACTGACGTCGCCAGCCTCAAACAACGGATATCCGAGCTTCGCCGGGAGCTGAAGAAGCACAATTATTACTACTATGTGCTTGATCGCCCCATCATTTCCGATGCCGAGTATGATGCCATGCTTCGAGAACTGGAGCGGCTTGAGGCGGAGCTTGGGGAGCCGGTACCGGAGGATTCTCCCACGCGGACGGTCGGAGCTCCCCCATCCATGGCCTTCACGCCCAGGCAGCATGGCGTGCCGATGCTTTCGCTTGCCAATGCCTTTGCCGATGAGGAGGTGCGGCAGTTCGACCGCCGCGTGCGCGAGGCGCTCGGCCAGGGTGTCGATATCGATTATTTGATCGAGCCGAAGATCGACGGCCTGGCCGTCAACCTGCGTTACGAGGACGGGGAGTTGGCGTTTGCGGCGACGCGGGGAGATGGTCATACCGGGGAGGACGTGACGGACAATATCCGCACGATCGCGGACATTCCCTGGGTGCTCGAGGAGCCGGGGCTTCCCGAGGTTCTCGAGGTGCGCGGCGAGGTTTACATGTCCAAGGCCGCATTTGCCGAACTGAACCGGAGACAGCAGGAGCATGGGGAAAGGACGTTCGCCAACCCCAGAAATGCTGCGGCCGGTTCATTGCGTCAACTCGACCCCAAGGTCACGGCTTCACGCCGGCTGAACTTCTTTGCCTATGGCGCGGGCCTGGGCATGGAGGCATTGGCGGACAGGCAGTCGGATTTGTTGCAGAGACTCCGGCGCCTGGGCTTTCCCGTACAGTCCTGTGAGAAGGCCGGTGACGCGACGGGATTACTGTCTGCCTACCGCCGCTGGCAGATCAGGCGGCCTGACATGGGCTATGAGATCGATGGACTGGTCTACAAGGTTGATGCGTTTGAGCTGCAGAAGCGGCTTGGATCGGTCGCACGTTCTCCACGCTGGGCCATTGCCCACAAGTTTCCTGCTGAGGAGGTGCTGACCAGGGTGCGTGATGTCATCTGGCAGGTGGGGCGAACCGGCGTCATCACGCCCGTGGCCGAGCTGGAGCCGGTTCAGGTGGGCGGCGCCACCGTGTCTCGCGCGACCCTGCACAATCCATCCGAGATGGAGCGCAAGGGCATCCGCATCGGCAGCATGGTCCTGGTTCGTCGGGCGGGCGACGTGATTCCCGAGGTCATCCGCGCGATCGACAAGGGCTCGGGCGACATCCCGGAGGTGCCTGAGGCCTGTCCAGTGTGCGGGGCGGCCGTCATGCGCGAGCCCCATGAAGTGGCCATTCGTTGTAGCGCTGGTCTGTCCTGTCCAGCGCAGCTGAAACAGTCTCTGGAGCATTTTGTCTCTCGTGACGCCATGGATCTGGAAGGTTTTGGAGAGAAGCTCGTGGCCAGGCTGGTTGATGAGGGACTAGTCCGTTCTGTCGCCGATCTGTATGCGCTTGATTACGATCGGCTCCGTTCATGGGAGGGCTTCGGGGAAAAGAAGCTCGCCAACCTTCGCAAGGCGCTGGAACGATCAAGACGCCCAGCATTGCATCGTTTCATTTATGCCCTGGGTATCCGGCATGTCGGGGAGGTTACGGCTCGGTTGCTTGCAGAACGTTTTGGTTCGCTTGAGGCGCTGATGGCCGCGGATAAGGAGAGCCTGATATCCATAGAGGGCATCGGTCCCGAGGTTGCCGAAAGCATACGGCGTTTTTTCTCAGAGCCGCACAACCGCAAGACCATTGATACTCTGCTGGATCGTGGCGTGGTCCCCCAGCAGGGTGCACCTGCCGGAGAAGCATCCCCGAAGGGGTCGCCATTGCAGGGGAAAACGGTCGTGCTAACGGGCACGCTCGAGCATTTTACGCGGCAGGAGGCCAAGGAGATGCTCCGTCGCCTCGGAGCCCGGGTCGGTTCTTCCGTGACACGGAAGAGCGATTGGGTCATTGCTGGCGCCAAGGCCGGCTCCAAGCTTGAAAAGGCCAAGGCGCTGGGGGTGCCTGTCGCCGATGAATCGCAACTGATGGCCTGGCTGCGGGAGGCAGGGCTTGATTAGGCCATGATGCTTCTGGCGTGGCTCTGACTCAAAAGGAGCCATCAACATGCGAGGGGCAAGCGCATGTGTGGTCATCGAATCAGGAACAACAGGGATCCGAGACTCAGAGTCCAAGCCTTTGCTGCACATGGGCCAGGACGACAAGGCTGTCGAAGATCATGCAGGAAAGCTGTGTGCGGTACAATTGCGCGCACGCTTGGGCGGGGATTTCGTAGCGGGTATCCTCAACAAGCACATGGCTTTTGCCAAACGCATGGCCCAGCGGGCCGTAGCTGCCAAATCCATGCAAGCTCGCCTCATCCGTCTCATCCGATGACCAGGGACACCAGTAGCTGTCCCAGCCCAGGCGTGCTGAGACGCCATTGACCCTAGCCTGGAATCCCTGATCGGGGCCATACAGCGTTTTCAATGTGCGCCGTGCGGCATGGTCATAAAGGGCATCGGGAGGCTGCGGGGCATGAACGAGCTCTTGAAAACGGGCGTGATCCACGATGATGCCGCCCAGCACTGAATCGATGTTTCTCTCCGAATATTCCTCGAAGCTGTCCCTGACATTGATTTCATCCTCCACCAAGTCAAGCACATCCAGGCCATGATATACGGGCACGACATGCGCGGGCGTGCTCATGTCCTGGATGTGGTGCAGGATTCGTCCCACAAGATTGAAGATATCATCGGAGATGCCCTTGCGGATCTCCTTGTCCAGTTCGTCAATGCGGCGCCGGAGAATGTGATCGGATGTCGGATAGATCGTGATGGGCATCAGGCCCAGCAATCTTGTCTTGATCGGTTTGAGCCGTTCATTGGCAGGATAAAAGTGCCAGTTCGTGGCCCGGATGGTCAATGGCTTGGTATCGGCCTCCTTTGAGCCTTCGACGATATCTTCCGCATAGCGGTTCAGATGCCCGCTAAACGGGCCGGGACAGTGAAGCTGATAAAGCTCGATGGCACGTCTGGTAATTTTCTGATGATCGCCGGGCTT
>WFOK01000016.1 GCA_015488115.1 Mariprofundaceae bacterium | reverse complement strand
CATGGCCCGTGTAGCCGCGCGTGCTCTGCGTTGGATGACCAGCAATGCCGCCAAACGCGTCGTAGTTGATGCGCTCCAGCTCCCGGCCCGTTGCATCCGTGATCACGTTGACGCCACCTAGACGATCCGTCAGCACATACTTCAGACTCCCGCCAACGCCCGTCGCGCTCTCGCGAATCGCCACCAGCTTCTTGCCTGCGTAAACGTAGTACACATTCTTCGCCACGCCCGAATGGCCATACAGCCGCAGCTCGTAAAGCTTGCCCACGTCATTCGTCTCGTCGCTCGCGTTCACCCGCTTGTACACGCGGTGGTGCCCGGCGTCATAGCCATAAACCGTGGTTGCCGTGGCCGTCTGAATCGTTGCCGGCTTGTTGAAGGACGTCCACGCCATCGTCCGGCCAGCGCCGGAAACCATGTTGCCGTTCTCGTCATAGCTGTACGTCTTGCCTCCGGCCGAACGCACCGCATGCAGCGGATCATACATGTAGGCGCCCACGCCGCTCTTCGAGACAATGTTGCCAACCGCATCGTAACTGTACGACCAGTTCTGCAACCTGGCACCGTTGGCCGTTGCGGAAAGCCCCTTCAGCACACCGCCGGTCACACAAACATCGGACTGTCGTTCAGCGTATTGGGGATCAAGCTGCAAAAACAACCCGATCAGCTTTTCGAACAGCTCCCCTTCTCGCGCTCGCTGCAAATATGCTTTTGGGATCCTGGACAAGCCCGGGCGCGGCAGCCGAAGTCACACACCCCATTCCGGGGTTCGGTGAAATATGAGATTATACTCGTTCAACAAGCAATTCCATCTTTCGCAAACGATTGCCGAACCGGAGCAACATGACTTTTCAACACGGAATTCCGGATACCCAAAATGGGCAAGACAGCGGATCGCGCATGCATCGGAAACCTATCCGAGGCGCCCCATCCTCGGAAGCTCGCCGACCAACGGCCTGAGATATTCAAGCCATGCGGGCGTAACATCATGCCCGTTGACATGAATGAAGGCGTCACTCATTTCCGTTGACTCCCGGGCCACGGACGACAGGGAAGTCACGAAACATTCACTGGCATAGGGATGATTGGAAAGCCTGCGAATGGCCACCGAACCATTCTCTCCCGTCTTCACTGCGTGGCTGACGCCGAAAATGCCGACTTCCCTGGCCTCCCTGGCGTCAATCTCGGAATGAACAGTCGGAAAGCTGCGTTGCAGATAGCCATAGGTATCGGCCCTGACACGAACCTTCTGTCCGAGAAAGGCATCCCTGACCCTGGCGGCAAGAAAGTCGCCCAGGGCGCCAGTGCCGGAAAGCTGGATATTGCCATGCGAGTCTCGCTCGCCGGTTGTCGCGATCGGATTCCCCTTGGCATCGTGAATGCCCTCGGAAACGGCCACGACACAGCGGCCCAGACGCTGGTAGGTATCGCGTACGTCCTGCTGGAATGCGGCGACATCGAACTCCCGCTCAGGCAGGTAAATCAGGTGCGGCCCGTCCCCCTGCTGTTGCCGGGCCAGCGCGGAGGCCGCGGTCAGAAAACCAGCATGGCGCCCCATAACCACATTGATCTTGATGCCCGGCAAGGCAGCGTTGTCGCGATCATCGCCCATGAAAGCCAACGCAACAAAGCGGGCTGCGGAGGCAAAGCCTGGGCAATGATCGGTGACCTTCAGATCGTTATCGATGGTTTTCGGCAAGTGCACCGTGCAAAAGTCGTAATCCGCATCCCGCGCCATCTCGGCGATGATATGAGCAGTCTCGGCCGAGTCGTTGCCGCCGATGTAAAAGAAATAGCGAACATCGTGCTTGCGGAAGACTTCGAAGACGCGCTCACACTCCGCCTTGCCCGGCTTCAGGCGCACCGACCCCAAGGCCGCAGCCGGCGTCGCGGCAACGGTTTCCAGTTGTTCCTTCGAGGGCAGGGTCAGATCGATGAAATCCTCGTTCATGATGCCCGCAATGCCATGCCTGGCCCCCAGAATGCCCGTGATGGCATCGTGTCTTCGTGCCTCAAGAATGGCCCCGACCAAGGACTGGTTGATCACCACCGTGGGACCGCCAGACTGTCCGATAACCATTCTTCCCTTCAATGCCGCCATGTCCGCCTTCCCTCCTTTGCGCACTTGGGTCTGATGCGAAAATCAGCAAGCATGCTAGCAGAATGTATGGCAGAATTCTTGGTATAATTTTGATGCAGGGAGCCCGCATGCGCCATCAAGACCCTCTCGATAACATCCCCGAACTTCTGGTCCGCGCCGGACGGGAGATCATCATGCCCGCCTTTGCCGCAGGCATGGATGGTCGACAAAAAGCGGACGGCTCCATCGTGACCGAAACGGATCTGGCCTGCCAGGAATTTCTTCAGAAGAAGCTTGAGGAATTTGATGCATCCATTGGATTTCTAAGCGAAGAAATGAGCAGAGAGACTCAAGATGAACGACTTCGCGGACAAAAGCGATTCTGGTGCCTGGACCCACTGGATGGCACGACGAACTTCGAAACGGGCTTCCCGGTCTTTGCCATCTCCTTGGCCCTGATCGAAAACGGCATGCCCGTGTGGGCCTGCATTCACGATCCCGTACGTCAGGAAAGCTTCACGGCCAGGTACGGCCATGGGGCGACATTGAATGGCCTCCCGATCCGTGCGGCCGCCTGCAGACGACTTTCGGAAGCCGTGGGCTGCATCGATTTCAAACGCCTGAGGCGTCCCTTGGCCATGCATCTGCTGAAACAGGGGCTGTACAGAAGCCAACGCAACATCGGCACATGCGCCCTCGAATGGGCCTGGGCAGCCAGCGGCCGCGTTCATTTCATCGTTCACGGAGGTGAAAAAATCTGGGACTATGCGGCAGGAAGCCTGATCGCCCGGGAAGCCGGCTGCGTGTTCAGCGATTTCGCAAACCGTGAACTTTTCCCGATAAACGCCCTTTCGTCCTCGATTCTAGTGGCATGCCATGCGCAACTCCATGCTCAGATCATGCAGGAGCTTTGGCGCGCAATGGACTGAATTTACGATGACTTTTCACGAGACCCCTATCGCGCTCGATTTTGGGACCCGTTTTCGCTAGCATCGCGCCGCAAGTTCACATCTCGGGGAGGAGTCGGCATGAGTCGCATTACGGATCTGAAAATCGACCTGGTGGAAGTCTGCGAGGCAGCAGCGCGGGCCTGCGCCCCCTATGTTGGCTCCGGCCGCAAGGATGAGGGCGACGGCCTGGCCGTGGATGCGATGCGCAGGCGCATCAATCTGGTCCCCATGCGTGGCACCGTGGTCATTGGTGAAGGCGCCAAGGATGAGGCCCCTGCCCTGTACGATGGCGAGAAAGTGGGCACGGGTGAGGGTCCGGGCGTGGATATCGCCGTGGACCCGATCGAGGGCACGAACCTGTTTGCCAAGGACATGCCCGGTTCGATCTGCACGCTGGCAGCGGCTCCCGAGGGATCCATGTATCGGCCTGGCTCCTGTTTCTATATGGACAAGCAGGTCTATCCGAAGGCTGCGCGCGGCAAGATCGATCCCGAGGCGCCCGTCAAGGAGCGCCTGGCCCAGTTGGCCCAGGCGCTGGGCAAGGACGTCGAGGAAATTAAGATCTTCGTGCTCGACAAGCCAAGGCACAAGAATCTGCTTGCTGAGATCTATGGGGCGGGCGCAAAGGTCAGGCTGGCCACGGACGGAGATGTCAATGGTGCCATTCAGGCCATCCTGAACATGGGCTGCGATGCTCTGTTCGGCATTGGCGGAACCCCAGAGGGCATCGTGACGGCCTGCGCTGCCCGGGCCATGGGTGCGGAAATGTTCGGACGCATGGCGCCGCAAAAGGATTTCGAGATCGAGGCCTGCAAAAAGGAAGGCATCGACACGACCCGTATCATCACTCGCGACGAGCTGGTGACCAGCGACGATGTGTTGTTCATCGCGACCGGCCTGACCAGCGGTGCATATGTACGCCATGTGAAGACCGGCCATGATGCCTTTGGTCGCTACATGACCACGGACACGATCGTCCTGGATGGTGGCGTCGGCAACATGCGACGCGTTCAAACCACCATCCACGTATAATATTTTATTATAGAAAACATAACAATCATTGATTAGCTTTATACACACAAAACACATAGGGTTCATCCATCTGGACCTTTCTGGAAAGGGGATATGAAACATGAGCAAAGATCGTAAACGACTGGCCAATGCTGTCCGGGTGTTGTCCATGGATGCCGTGCAGAAAGCAAATTCGGGTCATCCTGGCGCGCCCATGGGCATGGCCGACATCGCAGAAGTGCTGTGGAATGATTTTCTTAAGCACAACCCCAACAATCCGAAATGGGCCGACCGGGACCGCTTCGTGCTTTCAAACGGTCATGGCTCGATGCTGATCTATTCCCTGCTCCATCTCGCCGGCTACGACCTCCCCATGGAGGAAATCAAGCGCTTCCGGCAGCTTCACTCAAAGACCCCGGGGCATCCGGAATATGGCTACACGCCAGGGGTGGAAACCACGACCGGTCCCTTGGGCCAGGGCGTGACCAACGCGGTAGGCATGGCCATCGCGGAGCGCATGCTGGCGGCCCACTTCAATCGCCCGGGTCACGAGATCATCAACCACTACACCTACGTCTTCCATGGCGATGGCTGTCTCATGGAAGGCATCTCTCACGAGGCCGCATCGCTTGCCGGCACGCTGGGTCTGGGCAAGCTCATCTACTTCTGGGATGACAACGGCATCTCGATTGATGGCGAGGTTGAAGGCTGGTTCACGGATGATACGCCGGCTCGATTCGAGGCCTACGGCTGGCAGGTCATCCGCAATGTCAACGGCCATGATGCGGACGAAATCAAGGCGGCCATTGAAACGGCCCGCTCCAATCTCGAACAGCCGACACTGATCTGCTGCAAGACCATCATCGGCTACGGAAGCCCGAACAAGGCCGGATCTCATGATTGCCATGGAGCACCTCTCGGAGAAGAGGAGATCCAGCTTGTGCGCAAGGAATTGGGATGGGAGCATCCGCCATTTGAAATTCCCGAGGACGTTTATGCTGGCTGGGACGCCCGCGAGAAGGGCGCTGCCGCCGAAGCTGCTTGGCGCGAGAAATATGAGGCCTACAAGGCCGAATACCCCGAGCTGGCAGCCGAGTTCGAGCGACGCATGAACGGTGAGCTCCCCGACAATTGGGAAGAAACCATGAACGCCTGGATCAAGCAATTGCGCGAGGAAAAGCCGGGCTGGGCCACGCGCGTCGCCTCAGGCAAGACCATCGCAACGATTGCCGGGGTGCTGCCCGAGCTGGTGGGCGGGTCGGCCGACCTTGCTCCTTCAAACAACACCAAGTGGCCCGGAGCCGTTGCCTTCTCCAAGGAAACGCCTCACGGAACGTACATTCATTACGGTGTGCGGGAATTCGGCATGAGCCATATCATGAACGGGCTTGCCCTCCACGGCGGTGTGATCCCGTTCGGCGGCACGTTCCTGATGTTCTCGGAATACGCCCGCAATGCGATCCGCATGTCCGCGCTGATGAAGGTGCAATCCATCTTCGTATACACGCACGATTCCATCGGTCTTGGCGAGGACGGTCCGACGCACCAGCCGGTGGAGCAGATCGCCACGCTGCGCATGATTCCGCGCATGGAGGTCTGGCGCCCTTGCGATGCGGTCGAATCGGCCGTTGCCTGGAAGCACGCCATCGAGCGCAAGGGGCTGCCCACGACGTTGATCTTCACCCGTCAGGGCCTCCCCTGCAATGAATACACCGACGAGCAGCTGGCCAATATCGAGCGCGGCGGCTACATCCTCTCCGATTGCGATGGCGAGCCTGAGCTGATCATTATTGCCACCGGCTCGGAAGTGCAACTCGCCCTCGCAGCCCAGAAGAAGCTTTCCGATCGGCGCATCCGTGTGGTATCGATGCCGTGCTGCGAAGCCTTCGATGCCCAGGATGAGGCCTACCGCGAATCCGTCTTGCCCTCTGCGGTCACCAAGCGTGTTGCCGTCGAGGCCGGCGTGACGAGCTATTGGCGCAAATATGTCGGGCTCAACGGTCAGGTCGTCGGCATTGACCGCTTCGGCGAGTCGGCTCCCGCAGCCGATCTGTTCAAGGAGTTCGGCATCACCACAGAGAGCGTCGTGGATGCGGCGATGCGAGAGCTTTCGTGACCAAACACCAGGGAAAGGAGTGACATTATGACAATCAAGATTGGTATCAATGGCTTTGGGCGCATCGGTCGAATGGCCCTGCGCGCCATCGAGCGCGAGTTTGATGACATGGAAGTCGTGGCCATCAACGACCTTCTCGACCCGGAATATCTGGCCTACATGCTCAAGTATGATTCCGTGCATGGTCGGTTCGATGGGGAAGTTTCCGTCGATGGCGGCAATCTGGTCGTGAACGGCAAGACCATCCGGGTCACGGCTGAAACCGATCCGGCCAAGCTGAAATGGGATGAGGTCGGCGTGGACCTCGTTCTGGAATGCACGGGCTTCTTCCTGACCGAGGAAAGCTGCCAGAAGCACATCGAGGCAGGCGCCAGGAAGGTCGTGCAGTCTGCGCCTTCAAAGGACCATACGCCCATGTTCGTCTATGGCGTGAATCATCAGGACTACGCTGGCCAGGCCATCGTCTCGGCAGCGTCCTGCACGACGAACTGCCTGGCCCCGCTGGCCAAGGCGATTCATGATGCCTTTGGCATCAAGCGCGGGCTGATGACGACTGTTCATGCGGCCACGGCCACGCAGAAGACCGTGGACGGCCCTTCCAAGAAGGACTGGCGCGGCGGCCGCGGCATCCTCGAAAACATCATCCCCTCGTCCACGGGTGCAGCCAAGGCCGTGGGCAAGGTCATTCCTTCCCTGAACGGCAAGCTGACGGGTATGGCCTTCCGTGTTCCCTCGTCGGATGTCTCGGTCGTCGATCTGACCTGCGAGCTTGAAAAGCCCGCCAGCTACGATGATATCGTGGCCGCCGTCAAGGCAGCCAGCGAACAGAAGCCAGGCATTGGCGAAACACTCACCTGGACGGAAGAAAAGGTCGTTTCCACGGATTTCCGTGGCGTGAGCCACTCTTCCGTATTTGATGTCGGTGCCGGCATCGCCATTGACGAGACCTTCGTCAAGCTCGTTGCCTGGTATGACAACGAGTATGGCTATACGGCAAACATGCTTCGTTTCGCGCGTCACGTGGCCAACAACTGAGCCTGCTGCGGGGGGCGGACATCGCCCCCGCGCTTGTCCCTGCCGATTCATTCACGCTTGAGTCAGCAGGGACAAGCGCGACCAGCCTCGCGCCCGTCCAGTCCCGGACACCGATCCGGTGCCCTTTCCATGCTGGACGGTGCTATGCAAATGTGGAGGAACAATCATGTCCGTAATCAAAATGACCGATCTGGATCTGAAAGGAAAGCGCGTGCTCATCCGCGAGGATCTGAATGTGCCCATCGTCGATGGTGAGGTTGGTGATGACACCCGCATTCGCGCCAGTCTCCCGACGATGCAGCATGCCCTTGACGCAGGCGCGCGGGTCATGGTCATGGCGCACCTGGGCCGTCCGACTGAGGGAGAATATGAGGAGAAGTTCTCCCTTGCCCCCGTGGCCAGGCATCTTTCCAAGGTGCTGGGCAGGGAGGTCCGGCTGGTCAAGGACTATCTCGAGACCCCACCCGAGGTCGCAGAGGGTGAGCTTGTTCTGCTGGAAAACATCCGTTTCAACAAGGGCGAAAAGAAAAACGACGATGAGCTGGCCAGAAAGTACGCCGCGCTGTGCGATGTGTATGTCATGGACGCCTTCGGCACCGCGCACCGGGCCCAGGCATCCACGCATGGCGTGGCCAAATATGCATCTGTAGCCTGCGCAGGACCGCTGCTTGCGGCAGAGTTGGAGGCTCTCGGGAAGGCGCTGGATAACCCCGCCCGCCCGATGGTTGCCATTGTTGGTGGGTCCAAGGTCTCCACGAAGCTGACCGTGCTCGAGTCCCTAGCCAAGGTTGTGGACCAGTTGGTCGTGGGCGGTGGCATCGCCAACACGTTCATTGCGGCCGCCGGATACAATGTCGGCAAGTCGCTGTATGAAGAAAACCTCATCGAAACCTGCAAAAAATTGACAGCCGAGGCCAAGGCCCGCGGCGCCGACATCCCCGTCCCCACCGACGTGGTCGTGGGCAAGGAATTCTCCCCTGACGCCGAGGCCACGCTGAAAAAGGTCGATGAGGTGGCCGACGACGACATGATTTTTGATATCGGGCCCGATTCGGCGAAGGCTTTGGCCGAGATTCTCAAATCAGCCGGTACCATTGTATGGAACGGCCCCGTCGGCGTGTTTGAATTCGATCAGTTTGGCGAGGGAACGAAAGCCATTTCGATGGCCATCGCCGAATCCCCGGCCTTTTCGATTGCTGGCGGGGGCGATACGCTGGCCGCCGTCGCCAAGTACGGCATTGCCGACAAGATCAGCTACATCTCGACCGGTGGCGGCGCCTTTCTTGAATTCCTGGAGGGCAAGAAACTGCCAGCTGTGGCTATTCTCGAGGAGCGGGCCGGCCAGTGAGCGAATTCCGTCGTACAAAAATCGTTGCAACCCTTGGTCCAGCCTCCGAATCCCCGGAGATGCTGGACCGGCTGATCGCGGCCGGCGTTAATGTGGTTCGCCTGAACTTTTCCCATGGAACGGCTGACGACCATCGCCAGCGCGCAGAGCGCGTGCGCGAAGCGGCCAGAAACAATGGCGTCTGCGTCGGGATTCTGGCTGATCTCCAGGGACCGAAAATCCGCTGCGGAAAATTCATCAAGGGCAAGACTTGGCTGGAGCCGGGACAAAGCTTCATCCTTGATGCCACCCTTGATCTTGATGCGGGCACGGATGAGCGCGTGGGTCTGACCTACAAGGAACTGGTCAACGACGTCGAACCAGGAGCTCGTCTTCTGCTCAATGACGGACTGATCGTGCTCGATGTGGAGCGCATCATCGGCCAGGAAATCCACTGCAAGGTTGTCGTCGGCGGGGAATTGTCCAACAACAAGGGCATCAACAGGGCCGGAGGTGGCCTTTCCGCTCCCGCGCTGACCGAGAAGGACAAGGCGGACCTGAAGACGGCCTGCGAGATCGGTGTCGATTATATCGCCATTTCCTTCCCGCGCGACGGAAGGGACATGGAAGAGGCCCGCAGGCTTGTCCAGGAGGCGGGCGGCCATGCCCGCTTGGTGGCAAAAATCGAGCGGGCCGAGGCTGTCGGCAACCTCGACTCCATCCTTGAAGCATCCGATGCGGTCATGGTGGCCCGGGGCGATCTGGGAGTCGAGATTGGCGACGCGGCCGTGCCGCCGGTACAGAAACGCATTCTGCGCATGGCACCCAAGTACAATTGCCCCGTCATCGTGGCCACGCAGATGATGGAATCGATGATCCAGAACCCGATTCCGACCAGGGCGGAAGTCAATGATGTGGCCAACGCCGTCCTTGACGGAACCGACGCGGTCATGCTCTCCGCCGAAACGGCGGCCGGGAAATACCCGGTCGAGGCCGTCCAGGCCATGCACCGGACATGCATTGAAACGGAAAAGCAGGAGGTGTTCCCCTCCTCGCAGACAAGGGACCCCCGTTTTCCTCCCTTGCTGATTGACGAGTGCATCGCCCGCCAGGCCATGGAGGTCACGCATATTCTGGACATTCGGGCCATTGCCGCGTTCACGGAAAGCGGCAACACGGCTCTGTACATGTCTCGTCACCTCTCGCGCGTGCCGATTTACGCGCTGACGGCCAATGCCGAGACTGCGGGGCGCGTCACCCTTTTCCGTAACGTGATTCCGAAGCCCATTTCCGGCAACTACAGGGAAACTGATGCGCCGAAGGCCACCCGGGAAGCCCTTTCGGTCATGCTTCATGACAACCTTGTCTCTCGCGATGACCTGGTCGTGATGACGCTGGGAACGCCCATGGGACAGGCCGGAAGCACGAATACCATGAAAATCGTCAGGGTTGGCGATTGTTTCGGGCAGTGATAGAAAAGGCACTGTGACAAGCTTCAAGGCCGTCAGGCCTGCATTCAAAAGGAGGAAAGAATGGCTCTAATATCGATGAGACAGTTGCTGGACCATGCAGCCGAAAACGGTTATGGCATGCCGGCATTCAATGTCAACAACATGGAACAGGTTCAGGCCATCATGGAAGCCGCCGACGAAGTGAATTCGCCGGTCATCATGCAGGGTTCCGCCGGCGCTCGCAAGTATGCTGGCGAACCTTTCCTGCGCCATCTGATTCAGGCTGCGGTTGAGCAGTATCCGCACATTCCCGTCGTCATGCATCAGGACCACGGCACCTCGCCTGCCGTGTGCCTGCGCTCCATCCAGTCCGGCTTCACCTCCGTCATGATGGACGGCTCGCTGATGGAGGACGGGAAGACGCCTTCCAGCTATGAGTACAACGTCGAGGTCACCCGCAAGGTCGTCGAAATGGCTCACGCCGGAGGCGTCTCGGTCGAGGGCGAGCTGGGCTGCCTGGGCTCGCTGGAGACCGGTCAGGCTGGCGAGGAGGACGGCGTTGGCGCCGAGGGCACGCTTGACCATTCGCAGCTGCTTACCGATCCGGATGAGGCCCGGGATTTTGTCGAGCAAACCGGCGTGGACGCGCTTGCCATTGCCATCGGCACCAGCCATGGGGCATACAAGTTCACACGTCCGCCGACAGGCGACATTCTGGCCATCGACCGTATCAAGGAGATCCACGCAAAGATCCCGAACACGCACCTGGTCATGCATGGATCGTCCTCGGTGCCTCAGGACTGGCTGAAGATCATCAATGAGTACGGCGGAGACATGGGCGAAACCTATGGCGTCCCCGTGGAGGAAATCATCGAGGGCATTCGGCATGGTGTGCGCAAGGTAAACATTGACACCGACCTGCGCATGGCTTCCACGGGCGCGATCCGGCGCTATCTGGCCGAGAACCGGTCCAATTTCGACCCCCGGAAGTATTATGCTGCAGCCAAGGATGCCATGAAGGAAATCTGCAAGGCCCGCTACATCGCATTCGGCTCGGCCGACCAGGCGGACAAGATCAAGCCGAAGCGCCTGGAGGAAATGATCAGCTTTTATGGCTGATGCATGACCATGAAAAAGCGGGGCCCTGCAGGGCCCCGCTTTTGCTTTGCACGCACGTCATGCGCGCTCATCTTGGACGCAGATCAGCAAGGTGGCGCCGATCACAAACAGCAGCACGATGACGATGATCGAGACGCGCGCACTGCCGGACAGCATGCTGGACACGCCCATCAGGGCTGGCCCCAGAACCGCCGAGAATTTCCCGAGCATATTGAAGAAGCCGAAGAATTCAGCCGATTGCTGCGATGGAATCATGCGCGCATACATGGAACGCGAAAGAGACTGGATTCCCCCCATGACAAGACCGATGGCCAAGGCAAGTACATAGAAATCCCGCTCATGCTCCATGGTTGAACTCCAAATGCAGACAAGCGCATAAACCAGGATCGAAAGCAGCAGCACGGGCTTGGCGCCAAACCTGTCACCCGCCCATCCAAGCGCGATGGCTGCGGGAAA
This sequence comes from Mariprofundaceae bacterium, assembly GCA_015488115.1. Lineage (GTDB taxonomy): Bacteria > Pseudomonadota > Zetaproteobacteria > Mariprofundales > Mariprofundaceae > J005. Next base: position 87,270 of record WFOK01000016.1, on the reverse strand, counting down.
GGCAATGAACTGAGTCAGCAGCAGAGCCGTCATCAGCACCTGGGCGGTAAACCCCAATGAAAGGCCGTAATCGACCGCCATGCGCGCAACGGTGTTCACCCCGTCGATATAGAAGAAATAGGCCAGCAAAAACAGCCATACGGACCTCAGCCCGCGCAGATGGTGAAACGTGTCCAGCAGTTGCCGAAATCCATTGCGGCTGGCTTCCCGAAGGCTGATCCTTTCCCTTGGCTTGCGTTCCCTCACCCACAGCCCCATGGGCAACGTGAACACGGCCCACCAGACGGCCACGCTGATGAAGGACCAGCGGACGGCCTCGGCACTGTTCAGCAAGCCAAACATTTCCGGGCTCTTGACCATCCATACATCAAAGGCGAACAGCGCGCCCCCCCCGATGTAACCCAGGCCATAGCCCAACGCGGAAGCCCGATCGAGCTCCCGCTTGTCGGCGACATCCACGATCAGGGCATCATAAAAAATGTTCGCACCGGAAAACCCCAGGGCGCCCAGCAAATAGATGATCAGGGCCCATATCCAGGCCCCCTGTCCGATCAGGAACAAGGCTGCGGTGGTCACGATTCCCAAGGCCGTAAACCCGAGCAGCATCCGCCTCTTCAATCCGCCCTGATCGGCCATCGCCCCGAGAACCGGCGCCAGGATGGCTATCAGCAAAGCGCCCACCGCATTGGTCAGGCCAAGCCAAAAGGTGCTTTCGCTGGCAGCCATGCCCCCGGACCAGTATTCCTTGAAAAACAGCGGGAAAAAGCCGGCCATGACAGCCGTTGCATAGGCCGAGTTCGCCCAGTCATAAAGCGCCCAGGCGTAAACCTGTCTTTTCCGACGATATGCCATCATGGCGAAACTTAAGCCAGTCGCAGGCGCATGACGAGCGCTCTGAGCAAATCCCCCAAGCTGCCCGCGCGGAAAAAGGCGCTTCCGGCTCAGCCCGCTAGCTTCAGGCGAACATGGACATGGCCCGTCTCCGCAGCCGCCTGCAATTGCAGGAAAACCACCTCATCCCCCTGTGCCAGCATGGCATTCAGGAAGCGGATGAAGCGGGAGTAGGAAACATTCTGAAACTGAAGCTCCAGCATCTGCCGTCCTTGTTCCTGTGAAACCGGGCGGAGATGAACCAGTTGCTTCCGAATGGCCCATTGCTTGCTCGCCTGCTCCACCCTGGCCATCAATGAGCCCTTGGGCTTGGCCGTTGTCTCCCGATGCTGCTGGATGAACTCGGCCATTCGCTTGGCCTCGGCCGCCTGCTCTGCCATCCGGGGCAATTGATTGCGCATCTCGACCACCCGCTCGCGCAAGGGAAGGGCAAAACTGAAAATGGCGACCGACAGGAAGACCACGAGTGCGCCCAGTTGCAGCACATGCCTCTCTCTTTCATTCCGCGCCTCCCACCAGGGAAGAACGCGATCCCTGAGACTACGGACAAAATGGGAACGCTTCATGACCACACCATCCTGAAGGCGACCTTGCCGCCCGAGAGCTCGGTATCGGCTATCTTGACGCGCCGGTCCAGCGCCTTTTGAAGCTTTTCCTGCAGCGCATTGAGCGCATCCAGCGAATCGATCTCGCCTCGAATCTCGAAAGCACCATCGGCAAACCGGAAAGAGGACATGGTCCATGGAATCTCGGCGAACACGCGAGAAAGTGCGGCCAGGGCCTCGAGCAAATGCTTGCCATGAACATCGGCCTGCGCCCCCCTGCCCTTGCGCCGCAACTGCGCCAGCGGATCAATAACAGGCTCATCGGGCAAGGCTTCGTGAAAGACGGTCAGGATCTGCTTTTGGTACCCGGCAATCCGATGCTGAAAATAGACGTATTGTATGCCGTAGCTCAACAGCCAAAACACGGCGGCGGCGCATGCCAGAAGCATTGATCTGCGCCATTGAACGCCTTCACCCGACCACAGGCCCCGCCCGGAAACCCGCCAATGGCCGCGTCTGAATCCGAGCGTGCAGGCATTTCCAGGCTTGCATGCACGCAGGGTTTCCATCCATCGGGGAGGTAGACTGTCGTCGTCCACGACTTTCCCGCGCCAATCCCCGTGCAGATACTCCCGAAGCTTCGTTGACAGGCGACCCGTCATCACGTCCCGCTCACTCCATCCCATTGCCCGCAGACTCGCCTGCACTTCGGTACAGAGTTCCTCGTCCGTCCGCCCTCCGCGGTTCAGGCGCCTCATGCCCAGGCAGATGCCTTCGCGCCAGAAACCGAAAAAAACGCCTGTGGCATCCGCATCGATCACGGCCATGCTGCCGCCTCGTTCATCAAGCCATCGGCTCAATCGCAGCTCCGCATCAGCAGCCACGGGTTGGGCCATGCTGGCCTGCTTGCTCTGCTTGAGCGTGGACTGCCATGCCGCTGGCATGCCAAGCAGCAAGCCGGCGACATTCTCATCAAGCCTGCCCGCCTGCCAGGCCAGCCACCACTGGCTGCTGCTTTCATTGGTGGAATCCTCGATCTCCTGGGCCAGGACGGCCTCATCCACGAGTCGGGGGGAGGCCAGAGGAAGGCAGAACGATCGCACGAGCAGCGATTCCAGAGGAAGGATTACGGCGCTAATGACGTTGCCGTCAAGCTGCTGCAATGCCGAAGCAAGGTCCTCGCCAAGCGGGTGATCCGTTTCATTGACCCAGCCGTGCCATTGTTGGCGGTCAAAGTAGAGGACCGCGCCGCCGCTGCTTTCCTGCGCCGATGTCATTCGTCAACCACCCTTTCCCTGGTCAGCAGCCGGACGCCTTTGCGATCGCGTTCGACCAGGAACCGTTCACCGTAATGAGCCCGTCCAAACGCCGCCTTCGTCGTTACGATAAAGTAGCGACTGCGTATACTCAAGCGCACACCCCCCTTCTTCCCGATCTGGGGCACAAGCTGCAACGCCTGCCGAACATCATGATAGGGACGACCATCGATCAGGCGTTCCGCATCGGCCCGGCTCAGGGACGGAAAAGCAACAAGCAGCGCATCAACAGATGTCGTATTAATGTTGATCTCCGGCCGCTTTGCTGCGAAAACAGGAATCGTGAAGAAGATCCCGGCCATGGCCTTCTGAATCCTGCCATCCTCAAACCCCCTGATCTGGCGGATCTCATTCCAGAGCACCAAGGGACGGTTGGGAACATGATAGGGGCGCTCATAATACGAGGGGTCCTCAGCTCCGCCCGGTCCGGACGCATTGGCATCGGCATCCATCCAGTCGACTAGAGCGTCCACCTTGGCGGCATCAAACCCATGCGCCGAGAACCATTGCCTCACCCGCTGGAGCCTTGCTGGGTCCGGACGCCCCTGCCCATCCATGAGCAGACCCAGCTCGACATATCGCTCAACGTCCTCGATGCGGATCCATACCCTTCCCTCATCGATCTCGAAGACAGGCATTGGTCTGGCCCATTTTTCCATCAGATCATCTGATTTCCCCCTTCTTTGGTCATCAAGCAACAGTTGCGCCGCCAGATTCAGACCGGAAAGACAAGCCATGCGGGCGCGAACAAGATCCTGCACATTCTGGGCCCGCCGCAATTCGATCATGTCTTCATAGCTGGCCTCCACGGCCCAGGCAGAAATCAACGCCACCAATCCAAGGACGATCAACAGGGCCATGCCGCGCTCGTTCACAATTGCCGCCCCTGCAGCATGGGCACGAGGAACGTCCTTTCCCGCCCCCGATGGTCACGGATGCGGACACGAATGGCGCGGGGCCAGATGAATGTCCCCTGTTCCGCATGCCAGCGCTGGTGCCAGTGACCCTTGCCGTCCATGAACTCCACATCAAAGGACCGCACTGCTCCGAGAGAAACGTCAACAGTCCCCCCACGTTCGCGGGCATTCCAGTAACGGCTTGAACGGATGAGCCGACCCCGCTCCTCATCGATGAAATAACGCACTTCGCTTAGCCCCGGCCGCGCTGGGTCGGCAACGACGAGAACAAGCTCATCAAATGCGTTTTCGCCGCGATTGTCATTGCTCAGACTGAATGGTCCCCTGTCCCGGGCGGGCGGCATGACATGCGCCAGATCCTCGCGAAGACGCCAGCCCAGACCAAGCTCTCCAGCCAGATCATCCCGGACATCCTGAAGACGCTTGAAGCCCTCACCCGCAGGCTCGATCGCGGCATAGGTCAATGCCACCACCAGGCCGAGGACAACCAGCGACATCAGCAGCTCGATCAGGGTAAACCCGCGCGCCCGGCTCATCAGCGTGTCGCCCTGCGGTAAAGGAACAGGGAGTAGAGCCCCAGCCGGTCGACGGCCACTTCAACATTCTGGCGCACCAGCATGCCTTGCGTCGTTTTTTCGTGCCAGATGCGCCAGGAAAGCGTATGCCCGGACACCTCCCGTTCACCGCTGCGTTCCAGTCGCCTTTTCCCCAGCATCTGTTCATTGAGCAAGTTCTGTGCCTCCTCGATCGCCATGGCCTGGGCAAGCAGTGTCCGCTGAAGATCGGCGGATGATCCCATGCGTGAGGAAAGCACGATCAGCGCCGTGGCGGCAATGGCGAGCGCCACCAAGGTTTCAATGAGCGTGAATCCGCGCTCAGCCCGCATGGACCGGCACCATGTCGATCTTCCATCCAAGTGCGCCGGGACGGATGCGAACAATGCGCTCCCGCTCCGAACTGGCATGACGAATATGGATCTCGGTTATATGTTCCCCCGCCACTGGCGAAAGCACGACATGCCAGATCTTCTCATCATGGCGCACCTGCTGCTCGGAGACCTCCAGAAACAACTCGGGCGGCATCTTCCGTTCCCGAAAGGGCCCCTCATCGAAAGGCTGCCAGCGTTTTTTCTCGTCCCGTTTCTCGAACCAATAATCATGTGAGCCTGCAACCCACCGGATAGGCGAGCCGGAAAGGGCGGCCTCATCGGCGGCCAGTTGAAGAATACGCGCCAGGCGCCGCGCCTCGACATCAACATCCCCGCGTTCGGAAAACCCGAACCGGGGAGCCACAATCCCGGCAATCACGGCCATGATCACGATGACCACCAGGATTTCAATCAGCGTGAAACCACGCCAACCCGCTTGCGAACCCTCCCTGCCGGCCATGGAACCGGAACCCGTTTCACCAGTTCCCTATATCGGCATCGACTCCGCTGCCGCCGGGCGCACCATCCGCCCCGTAGGACATCAGGTCGAAATCACCATGAACGCCCGGCATCAGGTAAACGAAATCATGCCCCCAGGCATCCTTGGGCAGCTCATCCAGGTAGCGCTTGCCGTGCTCATCGGGATTCACAAGCGCCTGCAGTCCCTCGCTGGAACTGGGATAATGGCCGTGCTGCAGACGGTAGAGCTTCAGCGCCTGCGCAATGTTGGCCATCTGGACCTTGGTCGCCTCGACCTTGGCTTCATCGGCGCGCTCGACAAACCTCGGGGCGATGAGCGCTGCCAGGATGCCGATGATCACAATGACGACCATGATCTCCAGAAGGGTAAACCCCCGCTCATAATGTTGCTGATTCATGATGAATGTCCTCCTAACCAGAATGCATTTCGTTCAACAGGATCATACAGTCGTTTTTGCCCGTGCACACGTACCCACGGCCCGCGCTCAAGATCGTCCCCTTCATGAATGAGCCGATCCAGGGCCAGCCACGATCCGACCAGCATGCCATGGCTCGCGATGGCCTCTTGCGCATACCGGCTGCAGACGGGATAGGATGGGCAATGACGCCCGTCCACGGGGTCCAGCCATTGCTGGTAGGACTGGACCAGCAGAACCATGGGCCCTGATGGCGCATGTGCGAACGCTGTCGGCATCCAGATGCCGCCAAGCATCCAGGACATGGTGGCCAGCGCGGCATAGGCGGCCATCATGCGTTTCATCACCAGGGTCTCCCCGGAAGACCACTAGCCAGCCACAACTGCTGCCACCAGTTCATGTACTGCTCGGCAAAGTAACGCTCATGAAGCGAAAGCGCCGAGAAGATGGTCCCACCCCAGAGCCAGACAGTCAGCACCCCGAAAAAGACCGTCACCGGCCCCATACGGCGTCTGAAGGCCCAAAGCGTCAGCCAAAGCATGAAGCCTGTCATGACGAAGGAGACCCAGGCATCATGCCATCGTCCCATGATCGCATGGCCACCTCCGGGGACAGCCATGGCACCAAACAGCACCAGCCATCTGGCCGGAGGGGACTCCAGCTGGTCCAGTTGACGCCATTTCCGTTCGACAAGCCTGTAACTCATGGATGGCATCGCCATTGCCGGAAGATGCAGCGATCTCTGTCGGCGCATGTCCAGCAGCAACACTGCCATCTGGCATCGCTCTCGCCAGATCGAGTTCGCGGGCAACCCTGCCGCCAGATGCCGCAGCCCCTCCACGGAAGTCCGAAGGTCCCCCTGAGCTGCTTTGGCGATCCACGAATCATAGGCCATGCGTGCGGCCTGATAGGCAGGCTCCCCGGCCGATGCGGGGGTGCTTGCAAGCAGCAGAAGGAACATGAAGGCGGCCACGGCTTTCATCGAACCAGCTCATTCATCTGGGCGATGGGCAGGAGAATGGCCATGGCGAGCGCGCCCACGCAGAGCGCCATAAAAAGAATCAGCAAGGGCTCGGCCATGGTCAGGAAACGTTTCAGCAGACGAGCGACATCGCGCTCGAAATGATCCGCAAGGCGCACCAGCATGTTGTCCAGTCTGCCGCTCTTCTCTCCCACGTCCATGAGACTGTAAGCAAGCCGCGGAACACTCGCATGCCCCCCCAGCGCCCTCGACAGGCTTCCTCCTTCCCTGACCTGTTCGCGGGCCCGTTCACCAAGCCTCCTGAATGGGATCAGGGTCCAACTCTGATTCGCAATATGAAGCGCGGCCAGCACAGGCACCCCGCCCGACATCAGCATGCCAAGCGTTCTGGCGAACCGGGCCATCTCAACCTTGGCAAACAGCCCCCCCAACAAAGGAAGCTTCAATAGCACCTTGTCGCGCCTTTCCCGCCATGAGGGTATGCGGAAAAGATAGTGCCAGCCGACAAGCAAGGCCAACAGGAGGAGCATGATCCATTTCCCATGATCCCGCAGGAATGCCGACAGCGCAATTACCGCCTTGGTCAACCAGGGCAAATCCGCCCCGGCGTGGGCAAAAACGCTGACCACCTGAGGCACGACGACGGCAAGGAGAAACAGCATCACACCCAACCCGGACAGGAGGATGATGAGCGGATAAAGGGTCGCGGACAGCAGATCCTGCTTGAGTTGCTGCCGCTTCGACAGCAGCTCGGCCAGACGCACCGCCACGGCCTCAAGCTGACCGGTCTCCTCACCGGCCGCAACCATGTTGCAGATCACCTCCTCAAAACGCTGACTGGCAAGCGCCTGGGCCAGGGAGGATCCTTCCAGGATCTGTTGGCGCAAGGCCAAGACCACCCTTCTCGACCGCCTGTTTTCAGCGGAATCGGCAATCGATTCCAGTGCCTCCGTAAGTGTCATGCCCGCCGATACGAGCGTGGCCAGCTGCTCGAGAAACAGTGAAGTCTCACTCGCATTCAGCCGGTCATGGGAAGCCTTGTCGCGGCGCCCGGCCCCTTGCGGATGGACCTCCTGAAGGCTCCGAACCACCAGCCCCTGTTTCTTAAGCTGTTGCCGGGCCAGGCGTTCCGATGCCGCCTCCACCTCGCCCTTGCGCCGCCGCCCATGCCTGTCGAGGGCTTCATAAGCGTAAAGACTCATGCCTCGACGACAACGGCCTCTTCCCTGGCCACGCGGAGCACCTCATCCACCGTGGTCAGTCCGGACTCGACATGACGGGCTCCATCCTCCCTGAGACTTTGCATGCCTTCCTTGCGCGCCTGTCTGCGCAGGGCAAGCAGGCCCTTTCCCTCGTGAATCAGGTTGCGCAAGGCATCCGAGATCATGGTCATCTCATAGATGGCGATTCGCCCCCAGTACCCGGTTTGCATGCAACGCGCACAACCCACGGCCTCATAAATGGCCTCGACATGGCCGAAGCGGTTGGGATCCACGTTCAGCGCCAGCCAGTCCTCGGCCCTTGGCGCACGCGGCCGCCTGCAATGAGGACAAAGCCTCCTGACCAGGCGCTGGGCCTGCACAAGCAGCAGGGATGAAGCCACCAGGTAGGATTCGACACCCATGTCCTGCAAGCGGACAATGGATGACAAGGCGTCATTGGTGTGCAATGTCGCAAACACGAGATGTCCGGTCAGGGAGGCCTGAATCGCAATCTCAGCCGTTTCCAGGTCCCTTATCTCTCCAATCATCACGATATCAGGATCCTGGCGCAGAATGGAACGCAGACCGGTCGCAAAATCGACCCCGATCTTCGGCTGGACCTGCATCTGGCCCACACCCTCCAGTTGATACTCGATGGGATCCTCGATGGTCATCACATTGCGATTCTTGCGGTCCACCTCCATCAGGGCCGCATAAAGCGTGGTGCTCTTCCCCGAGCCTGTCGGACCCGTCACCAGTGCAATGCCATGGGGCGCATGGACGGCCCGGCGAATCAGCTTCAGCTGTTCATCACTCATGCCTAGCTCGCTCAGGGTCAGCATGCGCATGCCCTTGTCCAGCAGACGAAGCACGACACGCTCGCCAAATGCCGTGGGAAGAACCGACACACGCACATCGACATCCCGGCCAGCAATCCTGACCCGGAATCTGCCGTCCTGCGGATGACGCTTTTCGGCGATGTCGAGCCCCGCCATGACCTTGATCCTGCTGATCAGGGCGGCCTGAACCCCCTTGGGGGGATGGACCACGGTATGCAGCACTCCGTCAATCCTGAAGCGGACCTTGACCTCCTTCTCGAAAGGCTCGATATGGATATCGCTGGCCCGATCCTTCAAGGCCTGGGAGATCAGCGTATTCACCAGCCGGATGACCGGCGCATCATCATCGGCCTCAAGCAGATCGCCGACCTCCTCGATCTCCCGAACAAGGTCTCCCTCCTCCACGAGATCCTCCAGCATCTGCTCGGCCGAGGCCGAGGCCATGTCGAAGACCTGGTTCAGGACAAGGAGAATCTGATCCTCCGGGGCCAGCACGGGAATGACCTCGCAACCAAACTTGCGCCGAACATCGTCCATCAGCGGCCATGGCAAGGGCCTGTCCGCAGCCACAGCCACATGGACGACGGCCGAGTCGCCGTCCAGCAACGGCACCAGGCACCCCTGACGCAGCTGCGGCAACTGGAAGGCCAAGGCACGCTGCACGTCAACCTGGTCAACAGTCAGGCGGGAAACCGTGCGCATCAGGGGTTCGCCGGCCCCTTGACCGAGGGCTTCTTCACAGGAGAAGGTTCACTTGCAGGAGCCCCGAGTCTTGGCAAGGTTCCCTGCTTGCGCGGGAACAGGATGGTTCCGCCGGACACGGGGGTCTCATATTTGTTCCGAATGTCCATGTATTTCTCGTTGGTGATCTCTTCGGCATCGTGACCGGTCGAAAGAACATGGGGAACCAGAAAAACCATGAGGTTGGTCTTTTGCTGGCTATTGTCCGTGAACTTGAACGGCTCTCCCAGCAATGGCACGGCGCCGATGCATGGAACACGCTGCACGCTTGTCGTCTGATCGTTTCGGATCAGTCCGCCAAGCACGATCATCTGGTTGTCCCGGGCCAGAACGACGGTCTTCACCGAGCGCTTGTTCGTGATCAGGTCGGCGCCCTGAACACCCGGATTCGCGGCCAGGCTGGAAATTTCCTGGTACAACTCCAGTCGCACGGTGTCCCCCTCGGAAATCTGGGGCTTGACCCTCAGCGTCAGGCCGATGTCTTTGCGCTCGATGGTCTGAAACGGGTTGGCCACCCCTCCCTGGGTCTGACTCTTTCCCGTGATGAACGGCACATTCTGACCGACGATGATCTCCGCCTCCTCATTGTCCATGGTCAGCAGGTTCGGCATCGACAGGATGTTGGAGTTTCCATTGGCTTCCAGGGCCCGAGCCAGACCAGCTATGTTCAGAACCGTCTTGCCGCCAAAGCTCACAGTCCCGTCAGCCACACCCACGACAAGCCCATTGCCGGGATTGAAGGGATCGGCTGCAATGTCACCGATATTCTTGCCCCCCTGTGAACCGAACGTCGTTCCGCCAAACGGCCGGAGACCGGGTTTGCCGAGCGTTTTCAGGCCCCGCCATTCGATGCCGAACTGCTGGGCACTGCTTGAGGAAACCTCAACGATCAAGGCCTCGATCAGCACCTGCCGTCTTCGGATGTCCAGCTTCTCGATGATGCGATCGAGGGCGGCCATGTCCGCCGGGTCCGCGGTGATCAGCAAGGCATTGGTCGCCTCATCGGCCACCACCTTGATATCGCTGACAAAAACCGGTCGGCCGGTGCCCTTGGATGCCGCTGTCCCGGATGCCGAGGCATTACCGATCAATTGACCAAGCACCTTGGCGATATCCGCCGCCTTCGCATGTTGCAAATACCGGACCTGCAGCCGGCCCTGGTCGGCCTTCGGGGCCTTGTCCAGCTTGGCCACGACCGCGCCAATCTCATTGACCAACTGGGGCGCGCCCACCACCACCAGCATGTTGCCCGGCTGATGTGCAAAGGCCTTCAGCGCACGCCCCGCCTGCCCTGGTTGGACAGCCCCCTGGGCGCCATAGAGGTTGTTCAGGGTGATCGCCAGCTTGTCTGCCGATGCGTGTTTCAGCGCAAACAATTTCACGCCAACGGCGTCCTTCCGGTCCATGACCGAAAGAATGCGCGTAATGCGCTCGATGTTGCTGGCGCTGTCGGTCACCATCAGCATATTGCCGCGTGGATAGGCGACAAGATGGCCGTTGGGTGGAATCAAGGGACGAATCAAGGCGGCCAGCTGCTGGGCATCAGCATATTTCAAACGCAAGACCTGGGTGACCATCTCGTCGCCTTCGGCACGCTTCTTGGTGACCAGCGGAAGCGCCATGTGCTTGCTTTCGGCCCGGGGAACGATCTTGATGACCGAGCCACTCGGCACCGTGGCATAGCCGTTGAGCTCAAGCACGGACAGGAAAACTTCGTAAGCCTGCTCTTCAGGGATTGGCGTGGGAGAAATGATGGTCACCGTTCCCTTGACGCGATTGTCGACGAGAAAGTTCTTGCCAGTGAAACCGGCCACAAACTCGATGAAGGCCCGAATATCGGCATTCTTGAAATTGAACGTCACATCCTTGGCCCATGAAGTGGAGGCTCCGAACAGGAAAAGAAAGAAAAAGGCTGCCAAGGCCTTCAAGCGAAGCATGTTCACCGGTCTGATTCCTCCCTTTCTAGCATCATGCTCCCGACCCTGGCCGGGGAAGCTGCCATGCCTTCCTACACTCATCCAGCATTTGCGGGGGGCCGGGAAGGCAGATCAATCCGCTCCAGCCTTCCCTGACGATCGACAATGATGCCATTGCCCTCGACGGCATGCAGCACCACGCCAGGCTGGATGACCTCCCCGACGAAAAACACCTGCTGTCTTCCGTTGACCTTCAGGATGGCCGCAGATTGCTCGCCGGCAGACACAAGCCCCAGCACCTCCAGATGCAGGGGACTCCTGACAACCTTCTGTGTCGGCAGCTTTTTTGACTTCGCTTGCTCGACACCAAACAGTGGAACACGAAGCAACGCCTCCACATTCACCTTCGGCAAGCCATCCGCCCGTGAGGGGAGCTCCGGCGACGCTGGCTGTTCCCCGACCTTCATGGCCTGCCAGAAATCCATCGCCACCCAAGCCAACGAGAGCAGCAAGGCCAGTTGCACCAATCCGGATGTAAGATGCGCGCCCCAAGCCTTCATGGATGCTGATTATAGCAGAATAATCACGGAATTGAGAACTTCCGCTAAAGATTCCGATTGAGGAAGGCGGTCAGCAGCCAGTTGACGCCTATGGCGATGAGCATCGGCGTGAGGCTCATCGATGAAAAGCCGATCAGGGCCCCGCCCAATGAAACGATGGAGGTCAGCAATAATTGGGCGCGTCGTTCCCCAACGAAGGCGACAAGGCGGCCAATGGCGATGAGTGCCATGGTCCCGGCAAAGATATAGACCATGGTCGGCGAATTGATGAATGCATACACCTCGGCCATCCGTCATCCCCCTGATCGCTTGCGATCTAGCGACCATCCTGATTCAGCACAGCCCCTGGAGCAAGCTCAACCTTCCGGTAATGGGAGTTTCTGCGCAGAAAGGGGCGTTCGACGACATGCCAGGATAGCCAAGCGAGCGTGAGCACCCCCAAAAGGGTCAGCAGAAAACCGCCCCAAGGCGAGGCTTCAAAAACGCCCATGGCGATCAATGCCTGGATCAGCGGAAAATGCCAGATATAAACGCCATATGAGAGATCGCCGAAATACCCCCAATTACCCAGATAGGGAAGAATCGTGGCCACATGGACCACCACGCAGGCCAAGGCAAGGGGATAAAGCGGGTAAAGCCATTGCACATCGCGGCCGAACACGACAAGCAACAAGGCCGGCCAGATCAGATACCTCGCCCTCAATCTGAAATGATCGTAATAGGCATAGAGCAGCATGCCGGACACAAAGAAGGCCATCTGGCCGGGCAACTGTCGCTCAAGGACAGCCAACAACGGATGCCCATCGGCCAGGCTGGCAAGCACCAGGGAGTAAAGGATGGAAAGCACATAGACGACCATGAAACATGCCCATCGGCGCATCCTGACTGCAATCCAGGCCACCAGCGGAAGGACAAGGTAGAACATGACCTCGATCTTGATGGTCCACAAGGCACCATTCACGGCCTGCAGGCGATTCTGCTCGAAAACGCCGGGAAGCGTCGGATGAAGGAAGTTCAGAAACGTCAGATTGGCTGCCAGGTAGCGCAGCCAGTCCGTGCCGAAATACTCGGAGACATGCAGTCTTGAAAGACCGGAGAACGCAAACGCGCAAACGACCACGACGGTCACATAGGCCGGAAGAATGCGCCGAATCCGTTTTTCGAAATAGTTGCTGAGGTTGCGCGAACGTTCAAGGCTCATGTACACGAGAAACCCGCTGACGACAAAAAAGGCATCTACGGCCAGTCGGCCGCTGAAATAATTGGCCAAGAACCCCAGTTCATGGACCCCGCTCAGGGCAGCAAGATGAAACAGCACGACGACCAGAGCCAAGACCAGGCGAAGAAGATCAAAATTGTTTCGCTCAGGGATCAGGATGCCCCCTCTTTCGCTGGCTGGCCCAAGACTAAGGATTGCGCCTCATGGTTTCATCGGGCCTGAGCTTTCGCGCAAGGTTGTCCAAAACGGCATTGATGAAGCCACGCGCAGGCTCTCCAGCATACGCACGCGTGAGCTCCAACGCCTCATTGATGATGACCTTGTAGGGGATCTCCAGCCGGTTTAGCATCTCCCAGATAGCCAGCCTCAACACATTGTGTTCGACGTGGGCAATCGACTTGAGGCTGCGGCCCCGAACAGCCCCTCGGATCAGCTCATCAATCTCGTCCACCTGCTCGATGACGCCATACACCGCCTCCCGCAGATACGTCTGATCCTGGGATGAACGCTCATCCAGGGCCAGCCTGCCGGCCAGCAGCGAGGGAACCATTGCATCGTCCTGGCCGGCATTGTGCCAAGCATAAAGCACCTCCAGTGCCGACTCCCTGGATTGATGTCGATTGGCCATTACTTCAACCCCAGCCTTTGCAGCTGCCGCACGACCTCAATGGCCGTCAGGGCAGCCTCCTCACCCTTGTGTCCATGTTTTCCACCGACACGCTCCCATGCCTGCTTTTCGGTATCCACGGTGAGCACGCCGTTGCCAACACCGATATCCCCACGGCCTGCGACCCTGCCGATGGCATCCATCGCCCCGCGACAAACGAAATCGAAATGCGCGGTATCCCCCCGGATCACGCAGCCCAGGCATACGATGGCATCATATTGCCCGCTCTGGGCCATGGCCTGGGCAATGGTCCCGATCTCAAAAGCCCCGGGCACCCATGCCACCGTCAATGCATCCGGTGCCGCTCCATGCTCGAGCAGGGCGCGCTTGGCGCCTTCGAGAAGGGCCTGCGTGATGGCTTCGTTGAACCTGCTGACGACGATGCCAATACGGAGTCCCCGTGCATCCACATTGCCTTTCAGTTGAGGCGCATCAAGACTCATGCTCTTCTCCTTCCATGTCCAGCAAATGCCCCAACTTCTCCCGCTTGGTTTTCAGGTAGCGGATGTTTTCCTCATGTGGACAGACCTGCAGCTTGACCCGCTCCACGACCTCCAGGCCATACCCGTCAAGGGCAATGATCTTCTTGGGATTATTGGTCAACAGACGCAATTTGCGCAATCCGATGTCCCTGAGAATCTGGGCGCCAATGCCATAATCGCGCAAATCGGCCTTGAACCCGAGCTTTCTGTTCGCTTCGACCGTATCATGTCCCTCATCCTGCAACTTGTAGGCCCGGAGCTTGTTCAGCAGCCCAATCCCCCTTCCTTCTTGGCGCAGGTAGAGAATGACCCCCTCGCCTTCCCTGGCGATCTGGCGCATCGCGGCATGGAGCTGGGATCCGCAGTCACAGCGACGCGAGGTGAACACATCCCCGGTCAGACATTCGGAATGGACCCGCACAAGCACAGGCTTTTCCGGACTCGGCCTGCCCATGACCAATGCGACATGCTCAGCCGCATCAATCCTGTTGGAATAGCCATACATCGTGAATTCGCCAAATTCCGTCGGCATGCGGACTTCGACTTCCCGCTTGACCAGCGAATCGTGCTTCAGCCTGTAACGTATGATATCGGCGATACAGCCGATCTTCAGGCCATGCCTTTTGGCAAACTCCTTGAGCTGCGGCATGCGGGACATCGTGCCGTCCTCGTTCATGATCTCGCAGATTACTCCGGCGGGGTTGAGTCCGGCCATGCGGGCGAGATCGATGCTTGCCTCCGTGTGTCCGGCGCGAACGAGCACGCCCCCATCGCGACCGACCAACGGAAATACATGGCCCGGGGAATGAATATCCTCCGGTTTCGCATCCGGATTAATGGCCGTGCGAATGGTATGCGCGCGATCAAAGGCCGAGATGCCGGTCGTCACCCCTTCCGCTGCCTCAATGGAAACCGTGAAGTTCGTTTTGAATTTCGCGTTCGTATTGGACACCATCAAGGGCAGCTTCAGACGCTCCGTCTGTTCGCTGGTGAGCGCCAGGCAAATCAATCCGCGTCCATGGGTCGCCATGAAGTTGATGGCTTCAGGCGTGACCCATTCGGCGGCCATGACCAAGTCCCCTTCATTCTCGCGGTCCTCGTCATCCGCCAGAATGATCATGCGCCCACAACGAAGTTCTTCGATCAGCTCTTCACATGTCGCCAGGGTCATCAGCACGCCCCTTGCTGTAGCAATCGTTCAACATAGCGTCCAATCAGGTCCGTCTCCAGATTGACGGTCACGCCGGGTTCCAGCAGCCCCAGATTCGTGCAGGAAAGCGTATGCGGAATCACATTGACACTGAACATGGCACCCCTCACGTCATTGATGGTCAGGCTGACGCCGTTGAGGGCCACAGATCCCTTGCGCACCAGATACTTTGCATGCACCTCGGGAACGGAACACGTAAGCCGTCGATGTTCACCGAGTGGCTCGACATGCTCGACCCTGGCCAGGCCATCGACATGGCCGGTCACCCAATGGCCGCCCAGGGGATCTCCAACCCGCAGCGCTGGCTCCAGATTCACGTCATCTCCGACCGCAACCGAAGAAAAGCGGGTCAGACGAAGCGTTTCAGCGGAGAGCGTGGCGGAAAAAAGACTGCGGTCAGGAAATCCGGTGATGGTCAGACAGCAGCCATCAACGGCAACCGAGTCGCCTGTCCGCCACCGATCCGTGGGCAACGAAGTCTCGAACACCATGTGCGCTTGATCCGTTTCCTTCTCGATCGAGACTACCCGTCCCACATCCTGAACGATTCCCGTAAACATCGGCGCGCACGCTACCAGCAGCCATGCATAATGTGAATTTTCCCCGCTCCTCCATCCAGCTCAGGGCACAGGCTCCCAGTGCCCCGGAACGATCTCCCCCTGCTCATTGACATGGGCTGGCACATACACGCGGCGGATCTCCTGACCATTATCACGAGACAAGGTATTGAACGCCACCATGGCAGACAATACGCCAAGCACCAAGGCCAGCACCCAGAACAGTCGCGAAGGGCTTCTTCCTTCGTTCAAGGGCGTGATATCAATGACCTCCGAGCCCCCAAAATGCTCATGACGCCTCCGCTCCAACCGGTACCGGACCAGGAAAACCAAACTTCGCAGAACCAGCATGAGCAACGCAGGCCCGAAGAAAAAGACCAGGGCCACCAGAACGTTGCGCATCATGATCGAAGAAGCCTCTGCAAACGCAGGGCATAGAGCCCGACATCGGGTTCGCCACCTGCCCGCTGAGCATGGTAAACGACTTCGGCAAGAATCTCCAACATTCGGTGCAGCGCCTCGTGACGGTCAAGTCCATGGCGCATCAGAGACTCCAGGGCCGCCGCGGCCTCCGGCGGATGCTTGATGGCAATCTGTTCCTCCAGGGCAAGATGCAGGGATAGGTGAAGATACGGATTCATGCCGTCATCCACCTGAAAGTCACGGTCGAGAAACGCTTCCATGTCATCAAAAAGATCATGGTACTCCGGATGCATGCGTACCACCCGGGCGATGCGCACCTCAAGGGCAGTCAGAGGCAGTCCCTGGCACGCCTTTTGCCAAGCATCCCAGAAGATCCTCCGGTGAGCCCGAAGCTGCTCCCTGTTGGGCTGCGCCATCCCACTCATACCTGCATCAAAACGCATTCTTGCATGAAGCGTAATCTAGCAAAGCCTCGCAGGCTTGTCTTTGGCAGGCTTTGACTTGACTCCATGAGATCGCAGGCTTCCGGGCATGAATCGATCCACAGCAAGCATCGTCTTCTATGTCAGTGCACATGGCCTGGGGCACTGGGCTCAGGTTGCGCCTGTGATGGCCCGATTGATGCGGGGCCACCCGAACCTTCGCCTGATCCTGCGCAGCAAACTTCCTGCACATGAAGTTCGCGACCGCCTGCCAGGGCCCATCGAACAGCGCGCCGGAACCGTGGACATCGGTGTGGTCCAACGCGATGCAATCTCGGAGGACATGCAAGCGACACTGGCTGCCCTGAAGGCATTCCACGACACCTGGGAGCAACGCGTGCACAACGAGGCAGCATGGCTGAGCAGGATGCAGGCCCGCCTGGTAATCAGCAACATCTCGCCGCTTGGTCTTGCAGCAGCCCAACGCGCCGGCATTCCCAATCTGGCGCTGGCCAGCCTGAACTGGCATGAGATCTATGCTTCCTTTCTATCGCCTGCTGATCCAATCATGGAGCAGATCAGGCTTGCCTATGCACAATGCGACCTGTTGCTGAAGCTACCCCTTTCCATGCCCATGTCCGTCTTTCCCCGCCACCAGGCCATCGGCCTGATCGGCAGAAGCCCGGCCAGGCCGCTGGACGAAACTCGGAAAAGGCTCGGCCTCGTAGGAACGGAGCGACATCTGGCCCTCGTCATGTTTGGCGGCAGCAAAGCGCCGCCATTTGCGATGTCTTCGCTTGCCGCCATCGGGAACTGGGCCTTCATTATGCCCTCCGACGGACCTGCCTCCCGGGACAAGCCGGACAATGTTCACTTCATCGACACCCGACGCATTCCCCTTCCCGATCTCATGGCGCTGGCTGATGTCGTTGTTTGCAAGCCCGGATACGGCACGCTGGCGGAAGCATGGCTGACCCGGACCCCAGTCTGCTACGTACCCCGCCCGGGATTCCCTGAGTATCCTTTTTTGCGTGAGTGGCTACAACGGCATGCGCCAAGCCAAGAAATGCCGCTGGAGGCGTTCAGGCTTGGCAACTGGTCAGAGCACTTGGAAAGGGCGAAAACCAACCCCAGAAAATATCCTCCAATCGAAACCGATGGGGCCTGCGAGGCAGAGAAAATGATCCTCCGCCTGGTCTCAGTATAACCTGCGATGGCGAAGGGCGGGCAGGCGCTGCCGGACATGCCGGAGACGCCCCATGTCCATCTCGGCCACGGCAATGCCCTCCCCCTCCCAAGCGCACTCGGCCAGGATCGCGCCCCATGGATCAACAATCATGCTATGGCCATGGGTTCTGCGCCCGCCTGGATGCTCCCCCTGCTGTGCGCTGGCAAGGACATAGCATTGATTCTCGATGGCACGCGCCCGAACGAGAATCTCCCAGTGCGCCTTTCCGGTTTCCTCGGTAAATGCGGCCGTGACAATAAGCGCCTGGCAGTGCCGACTGGCATAGTAACGGTACAGCTCCGGAAACCTGAGATCATAACAGATGCTCAGGCCCACAAGTATGCCATCCAGATCGACCACGCAAGGCTGATTGCCCGCTGCAATGACGTCTGACTCGCGATAGCGACCGCCCCCGACGTCGGCATCGAACAAATGCATCTTTTCATATCGGGCAAGGCACCGCCCTTCGGCACTGACGACACAACTGACATTCTTGGGCCTTTCGCCTCGCCGGGAACGCAGCAGGATGCCGCCGGCAATCAGCCCCATGCCAAGGCTCCTGGCCTGGTGACGCAACCAGAGCATGGTTTCGGAGTCATCAACATCCTCGGCCAGCCGGGCGCGGGATTCGTCATCACCGACCATGCAGGCGAAATTCTCGGGTAAAACCGCCCAGCGGGCCCCTTGCCCCCTGGCCCGGGCAAGCAAACCCGACGCGCAGGCCAGATTCGCATGTCTGTCACGACCTGAATTCATCTGCACCACGGCCACGCGCATGGATGTGATCACGAGCAGGCGAAGCGACCGATCCCCTTGATCATGCCAAGATTGGCACCTTCATCGAGCACAGGAACGAGCTTGTCCTGCCGCGCACTCATCAAGGTCATCATGCCCGGACCATGCCCGGCCAAGGGAGAATCCGAATGAATCACGATCCCGATGGTGACTGCGCCCTTGCGATAGGTGCGCCCATAGCGGTTGTCATGATCCATGACCGCAACAAAGTCCCCAAAACGCAGGCGATCCAGGCCATGCTCGCGCACGAGTTCCTGATCATGGCACAGAATGTCGTAATCCCCCGTAGTAACGGACAGCGCTCCAATGCCTGAGCCCATGGCGCACCCTGGCACGATGGCATTCACGGGCACCTCGATCCGACCATCCTCCCTTTCGCGCAATCCCCATGCATCCAGCACGTCCGGATCCAGATTGTACAGAAACACCTCCGGATGATCGACGAGCTTGAGCCCCTGACCAAAGCCGCGCACGAGAAACTTGTCCTCGCAGGTCAGGCGATCCAGCACATCATCAGGAAAGTCGAGAATCAGGTGTTCAACGCCCCCATGATGTCCGACAACGGTGCCCACGGCACCCTTGGCGTCACCGGACACCACGCGCACCTCGTTGCCGCAGCACGCAAGGAACTGAAAGCCCGCCTCGGCCTTGCGGTTCTTGTGACTGAGCGTGGCGGAGACGCCAGGTTCGATATGCTCCCCGGCCCAGCCAAAGACCGAATCTCCAACCTTGACATTGTAGGTGATGCCGCCCGTGGAAGGCCAGGCAAAAACCTCGCCATCGGCCCCAACCTCGAAAGGCGCCCACTGGTTCGCTGGCGATACGCTTCCCTGGACGCCGATCATGACCAGATGTTTCCTGTTGGTTCGCAAACTCATGCTTCCTCCTCTGCCAGCAAGAAGGCATTCAATGCATTCTCCGTCGTCCGACCGGCCAGCTCTTCCAGACCCATGCCCCTGACATGGGCGATGCAGGCCGCCACTTCACGCACATAGGCCGGCTCGTTCCGCTTGCCGCGGTATGGCATGGGTGCCAGATAAGGCGCATCGGTCTCCACAAGCATGCGATCAAGAGGCACATAGGCCGCTACATCCCTGAGCATGTCATTGCCCTTGAATGTGACATTGCCTGAAAAGGAAATGTAGAAGCCAAGATCCAGCGCCTGCCGCGCAATATCCCTCGTGGAGGAGAAACAATGCATGATTCCGCTTTCGGCGCCTGTCTCGCGCAACAGGCGAAGAGTATCCTCATCCGCTTGGCGCATGTGGACAATCAACGGCTTGCCGCTGCGTCTGGATGCCTCTACATGGATCCGGAAACGTTCCTGCTGGACGTCCGGACTGACGCGATGACGAAAGTAATCAAGCCCGGTTTCGCCAATGGCCACGCACCTCGGATGTGAGGCGCAGGCCAACAGCTCCTCCACTCCGGGCTCGGCATCAATGGCATGATTGGGATGAACCCCCGCAGAAAACCACACACCCTCGCGCTCTTCCGCCAGCCGCGCCAGGCGATCATGCTGCTCCAGCTCGACCGAAACGACCACCATGCGCCCAACACCGGCATCGCGCATGCGCCGAAAGACCTCATCACGATCCTTGTCGAACTGTGGAAAGTCCAAGTGACAATGCGTATCGAAAAGATTCATTCAACGCTCCATAATGCGGATCAGGTGCTCCAGCCGCACATGGTGCAGATCCCTCAGGCCATGAGGGTTTGACAGCACATGGATGGGAGGGGCATCAGGCTCCCCAAGGTCCGAAACCACAAGATCCGCTCCTGCAAAATCATGATCCTTCGTATAGTCGTTGATGGTGACAACGCAGCGCAGGCCCGCCGCGGCGGCGGCCTTCCATCCATTGCCGGAGTCTTCCATGGCCAGGCATTCCGCGGACGCCACCCCCAACTGCTGCATGGCATAGTGATAGATATCGGGGGCCGGCTTCTTGGCGGGTACGATGTCCCCTGCCGCAAGCACGGCAAAGCGGTCAAACCACTCCACCCCCAGCGAGTGCTCGATCAGGGCCTCCAGCGCAGCCGGCGTCGTGGTCGTGGCCACACCCAGCGTGATGCCTGCCTGGTAGGCCTCCTCAAGCAACCTGCGAACGCCCGGTCTGAGCGGAATACGCCCAGCGGCGATAAGGCGTTGATAATGACCGGTCTTCGCCGCATGAAGCCTGGCAATGTCCTCAGCCGGAGGAGGCGTCAACCCTCTTCGTTCGTAATCATGACGGATGCGCTCTTTCCCGCCGGTCACAGCGAGCAGCTCGCCGTAGGTCGGCACATCCCAGCGCCGTTCGAGACCGGCCTCCTCAAAGGCCAAATTGAACGCAACCCTGTGGCCATCGCGTTCTGTGTCAGCCAAGGTTCCATCCACATCCCACAAAATGCACTTCAAAGACATCTTCACTCCCTTGGAAGTTGTAAATTCCCGGCGTACCATATCGGCCATGAGCGACATTCGGATACCGGATGCAGTGCGCAAGCCTGATGCAGAAGCGGCCGAACCTCAACTGGAGCGCCCCCGCATGTATCGGGTCATCATGCTCAATGACGACTTTACGCCGATGGATTTTGTCGTTGACCTGCTAATGGTCTATTTTCAGAAATCCCGCGAACAAGCGACGGAAATCATGCTCACGATCCATCATCGCGGACGTGGCCTGTGCGGCATTTATCCCTTCGAGATTGCCGAAAGCAAAGTCGCCTGCGTGGAAAGGGCTAGCAGGCAGGCCGGACATCCGTTACGATGTGTAATGGAAAGAAGCGACAGCGACGAATCATAAACGGAGAGAAAATGGGCATACTGAACGACAGGCTTGAACAGACGCTCAACGAGATCTTTCAAGAGGCACACCTTCGGCGCAACGAGTTTGTCACCGTGGAGCATCTTTTGCTCGGGCTGCTGAACAACCCGGAGGCTCGCGCCGTGCTTGAGGCATGCAAGGCGGACCTGCCCCGGCTGCGCCGTCAGCTCGAGGATTTCATCCGCGACCATGTGGCCATTCTTTCCGATGACCAGCGAGAGACTACGGCAAGCATCGGCCTGCAACGCGTCATCCAGCGCGCCGTCATGCAGGTGCAGGCTGCGGGAAAGCATGAGGTGACGGGCGCAAACATCCTGGCCGCCATCTTCTCGGAAAAAGAATCGCATGCCGTCTTTTTTCTCAAGCAGATGGGCATCACGAGGCTGGATGTCATCAGCCGCATTGCCCATGGGGAAGCGGCCTCATCCGGCGAGAACCACCAGGCTGAAAACGAGGCCGATGAACGCGGCGGACAGGGCACAACCTCGAAATCTCCACTGAAACAATTCTGCATTGACCTGACCCGGCAGGCCCAGGAAGGTCGGCTCGACCCATTGATTGGAAGACATGAGGAGCTGCATCGCGTGATGCACATTCTCTGCCGGCGCAGAAAGAACAACCCCCTGCTGGTGGGCGAGGCAGGCGTCGGGAAAACCGCCATCGCCGAAGGGCTGGCCCTGAACATCGCCAAGGGCACGGTTCCGGACCTTCTCAAGGGCGCCTCGCTGTATGCCCTGGACATGGGGGCCTTGCTGGCCGGAACGAAGTATCGCGGTGACTTTGAAGAACGACTCAAGGGGGTTTTGGCGGAACTAGAGAAAAGGGACCGCGCCATTCTGTTCATTGATGAAATCCACACCATCATCGGAGCGGGCGCCACCAGCGGAGGAACCATGGATGCCTCCAATCTGCTCAAGCCGGCTCTGGCCAAGGGAGGGCTGCGTTGCATGGGCGCAACAACGTACCAGGAATATCGCAGCCTGTTTGAGAAAGACCGCGCGCTGTCGCGACGGTTCCAGAAGGTTGATGTTGCGGAACCCAGCGTCGAGGTCACGATCGAGATCCTCAAGGGCTTGAAGCCCCATCTCGAGCAGCATCACAATGTCCGATATAGTCTGGCGGCCTTGGAGCAGGCGGCCCGACTCGCCAAGCGCCATATTCACGAACGCAACCTTCCCGATTCGGCCATTGACATTCTCGATGAAGCGGGCGCCGCCATGCGATTGCGTCCCGAGGCCAAAAGACGGCAGCAAATCACGGTGCATGACATTGAGGCAACCGTGGCATCCATTGCGCGCATCCCTTCTCACCAGGTCAAGGCATCAGACCGCAAGCGCCTTGCCCATCTCGAGCGCAACCTCAAGCTCTGCGTGTTCGGTCAGGATGCAGCCATCCACAAGCTGGCGACCCATATCAAGCTTTCCCGTGCTGGGCTTTCCCACCCTGAAAAGCCCATCGGCAGCTTTCTGTTCACCGGCCCAACCGGCGTCGGCAAAACCGAGGTGGCCAGGCAACTGGCACGCATCATGGGTATTGAACTGATCCGTTTCGACATGTCGGAATACATGGAATCCCATACCATATCCCGGCTGATCGGTGCACCACCGGGTTATGTGGGATTCGATCAGGGCGGTCTACTTACGGAGGCGATCAGCAAACATCCGCATGCAGTTCTGTTGCTGGACGAAATCGAAAAGGCTCATCCCGACCTCTTCAACCTTTTGTTGCAGGTCATGGACCATGGCAAGCTGACCGACAACAATGGCAGGCAGGCTGATTTCCGTCAGGTCATCCTGATCATGACGAGCAATGCAGGAGCATTCGATTTGCAGAAAAACCCCATGGGCTTCCAAGCGCGCCCGGAGCCTGGGGACGTCCTATCCGCAGTTAACAGAATCTTCTCGCCCGAATTCCGCAACCGTCTGGATGCCATCATTCCATTTGCACCCCTGAACGAGGATGTGATCCTGCATGTTGTGGACAAGTTCCTCGTGGAACTCGAATGCCAACTTCAGGAGAAAAAGGTCGAGCTTCAGAGGACGGACGAGGCCCGAAAATGGCTGGCACGTCACGGCCATGATCCAAAGATGGGCGCCCGGCCCATGGCGAGGCTGATCCAGGACAAAATCAAGCAGCCCCTTGCGGATGCCATCCTGTTCGGCCCCCTGCAGCGCGGGGGATCGGCCGTCATCGACGTTGAGAATGGAGAGCTTGTCGTGCGCATCCGTGAAAAACAGCCTGCATGATGAATGAAGCGCACCCCGTTCACCGCGGCAGAAAGCCGCCGAAATCCTATACGACGGCCATGGATGAAGAACAATGCGGAAACATGCGCATTGAAATGACGCCCATCGGCGTCGTGCGCAGCCCATTCCGGGAACGCTTTGCGACCCCCCGGCAACCAGCCTTGGGCGTGAGAACGCCCGCTCGCATCCTGCTGCGCAGGGACCTGAATCTGCATCAGGCCCTGACCGATCTTGATGGCTTCTCCCACATCTGGATTCTGTACTGGATGCACCTGAACCAGGGATGGAACCCGACCGTGTTGCCCCCCAGAGGCCCCAAGATCCGCCGAGGCGTGCTGGCCACCCGGGCACCCCATCGCCCGAATAGCATCGGCCTTTCCGCCGTTCGTCTTGCGGGGATCTCGGGACTGACACTGCACATCGAAGGCTGCGACATGCTGGATGGCACTCCCGTCCTCGACATCAAGCCATACCTGCCATATGCCGACGCCATCCCTCACGCCGACCCAGGGTGGACAAGCATCCTGGGAGAGGATGGCGGATGCCGCCCGCCTGAACAGTCTCAGAGATAATTCGGCAATCGTGCGCGCAATGTCCGTGCATCCAACCCCGAATAATCCTTCGGCAACTCTACCAGCCGCCCATCATTCAAGCTGCCATTCAGCGACTGGCGCAACAGGCCGAGAAACTCGGGAGCAGCGGCCACATAGAGCTTTTCCATGGCATCCTTGTTCTTGATCAGATAGCGGGCAATCTCATGAGCAAAGCGAATGGCAATCTCTTTCTTGGGTGACACCTGCTGCTCCATGGCATGACGCCCTTCACCGGCGCTGTCGAAAGCCCGTCCAGGCAAATCGCTCGTAAGCTCTCGTTCGTGCAGACGAGCCTCCGGATTCTCAAAAACCCTGATCTCTTCCAGCCCGGCTGATGGACTTGCCGCCATCCACAGCCTGGCCTGGCCAGCATTGGCTGCAAGCACCCAGATGGGTTTACCATGATACATTGCCCACCTCCTGTTCACTTGGTCTCTGGATTTAATGTAGACATTGGAGACTATCATTTCCAGTCATCATCATTGACTAAATCGACATGGATGGACACATGGGAGCCCAACCACACCTCACCAAATCCTCCGGAAAATCCAGATCGTAGAAAGACGACAGCAAATGAACGGTGAGTCGTTCATCCTCAAGCGCGCAAAGCGTCTGCTCCATGACCCTTGCACCACCCCAGCCGATCCTGCGAAAGATCGATTCTACAGGCCTGCGCATCCCGAGGAGGTCGTACCCCCCATCCTCAACGGGCCCGATGACAACATCGGACCAGGCAAGGGCTTCAAGGCCCAGCAACACGCGCTCATCCGGCATATGCGGAGAATCGCAACCCAGAAACACGACCGGCTCCGCTGAAGATGCAAAGTGAAGCCGCATCAGGCGCAACATGCGCCGCCCCAGATCCCCGTTCCCCTGGTGTACAAGCTCATGAGGCAACTCGGCAAAGCATGGGTCTGCCGGATCATCGGCTGCAACCCAAACATCCGCGAACAGCCGGGCCACCCGCGAAAGCGTCAGCTCAAGCATCCGGGCATAGATGGCCGCAGCCTGCATCGGAGTGTATCTGGACAAAAGCCTTGTTTTCACGTTTCCCGGAACGGGCGCCTTGCCCATCAGAATGCAGCGAACCATCACCGAATCTTCCTGTAATGCAAGGCAAGCCAATGGGGCGAAACGCCAAGGGCGTACAGCCCTCTCAACCACCACATGTGAAAAATCGTATGCAATATTCCAGCCTTCTCCCAGCGACGGCTGGAGGTTGTCACCGGCCGGCGAAGGCATGCTATTTTCCCCAGCTTCCTCAATCGCTTGGAAAATTCGATGTCTTCCATCAAGGGTTGTTCCGGGAAGCCACCGAGACGGACAAACACCTGCCGGCGAACGAACATGACCTGATCCCCGGTGCTGATCCTGGTCAGCCGGGAACGGGCATTGATCAGCCATTCAATCATGCGAAATGCGGGATGTGTTCCCGACAGGCGGACATCGAAGCGGCCACCGGGCACGGCCCCGTCTTCAAGAGCATGGCGGATATCGTCAAGATGCTCCTGGCCCAGCACCGTATCGGCATGCACGAACACAAGAATGTCCGAGGAACACACTGCGGCGCCCGCGTTCATCTGCATGGCCCTACCTCGGCCGGCAACGAGGCAGGGCAGGCCATGTTGCGCCAACAGATCTCGTGTACCATCCTGCGAGCCTCCATCCACGCAGATGATCTCGTCGGCATCCAGTCCGCGCAGCATGCGGGCCAGGGCGGGAATGCGGTCAGCCTCGTCGAGACAGGGAATGATGATGGCAAGCGTGTTCACGCCTCATCCAGACTGAGAGACACCCATCCCGTGCCAGCGACCCGAAAATTGGTCACCTGCCCAAGCCACACGCGCCCTGCAAGCGCAATCAAGCGGGTGCCATGCATGAACAGACGGACATCCAACTTCAACAGCCTCCCTTCGATCTCGACACGGCTGGGTGGCACATACTGCTGAACGATCGTCTCATGCGGATCGAGCATGTCAAACCTTCTCCGGCTCATGCTCCTGCCCAGCAACACTCCCTTCCCCCCATGCCGGGCTGCAGGCTTGAAAACGAATCGCTTCCGATGATGCCAGACCCACTGTTTGTCCACTTCATCAAGCCGGTGCGTTTCCGGGGTCAGCCTGCGTACCAGCGCAACCATCTTGGAGGGCAGGCACTGTTCCAGCCAGCCTTCGCGCCACCAATCCACCATTCGCCTCTTATCGCCGACAAGCGCATAACTTCTCGGATAGGGATTGAGCGCCACTGCTCCTGCCAGAAAAGCGCTTCGAACATGTCGCAGAGCGGGCGACTCCAGATAAAAGTCCGTATGCCGGTTGTAGATGGCGTCCACCCGCTCTCCTCGAAAACGGATCTCCGATCCGGACAATTCCAGTTCCTCGGGAGAGACGAGCCAGCATCGGCGCCCATGGGCATTGAGTAGCCGGGCATATGCCTGCATCTCGGGAAACATGAACTGTTCGCGCACGTTTTCGTCCATGATCGCGATCCGGTGCCAATCCGGCGCAAACATGTCCAGAAGCCGTTGCTGAAGGCTGCCCTGAAGCTCTTCATGAGACGGCTGGGGAATCCACTGGTCCTCGCCCGACGACGAGGTGCCGACAAAAAGCCCCCCGGCATTGTTGTTGATTTCAATCAACCGCGGCCCCTGGGGCGTTAGATGAAAATCGAATCCCATGAGCATGGAGGGCCAGTCCGGATCCAGGCGCGCCGCCGCAGGAATCCTGTCTTCCAGCTGCCTGACATAATCCTCATTATGCTGGAGAGACTGGACGACCCGTACAAACCGGAGCATCTCCAGAAAATCCGTTTCCCGAATGCCAACCGGATTGCGCGAAGCCAACGACATGGCGCCATGCTACCTCAAGACGAAACATTCTGTCACAATGCGCTTCATGCAAAAACAAACAAGCAGGCCCCAGCTGCCGGGCATGACAGCAGCGGAATTGTCGACCCTGGTCAGCCAATGGGGAGAACCGCGATTTCGGGCGAAACAGATTCTCGACTGGCGAAACAAGGGCGTTCTCGACCCCAAACGCATGAGCAATCTTCCTCCGCGCCTCCGTGACCGCCTGGAGGCATTCATCGACTGCAGCCCCATTGACCTTGTGCGCCGTGAAACGTCCCAGGATGGCACGCGCAAGTATGTCTTCTCGCTTAACCGCCCCCGCTTGTCAGGGAAAATGATCGAAAGCGTCATGATCCCCGAAAGCAGCCGGATCACGGTCTGCCTTTCATCGCAGGTGGGCTGCGTACTGGACTGTCCCTTCTGTCATACGGGAACCCAGGGATTCACGGGCAACCTGAACAAGGCGGAAATCATCGCCCAGGTTCTTTGCATCATGCAAGACCTGAACGAAGCCCCCCTTCCCCCAGACCTGCACCAGAACATCACGCACATCGTCTACATGGGCATGGGTGAACCGCTGGCCAACGAGCCGGGTGTTCACGGCAGCCTCGAGCTTCTCCTCGCTCCCGACGGCCTGAACATCTCCCGCAGGCGTATCACGGTTTCGACCTCGGGCCTGATCCCGCAAATCGAGCGGCTGGGCGAGCGCTTTCCCGTGAACCTGGCCATTTCCCTGCATGCAGCCGAGAATGAATTGCGCAACGAGCTTGTTCCCATCAACCGAAAGTATCCCCTGGAACAGCTCCGGCAATGCCTCGACAGATATCCCCTGGGGCATCAGCGACATATCACGCTGGAGTATGTCCTGCTGGATCGGGTCAATGATCGCGAGTGCGATCTTGAAGCGCTCTGCCGGTTTGTTCGTCCGCATCGCGAGCGCGTCAACCTGATTCAGTTCAACCCCTATCCCGGCAGTCCCTACCGGGGGACCCCAAGAGAGCGGATGAACGAATTCGCGCAACACTTGATTTCAAAAGGCATTCGTGCAACGGTAAGGCGGTCTAGGGGACAGGATATCATGGCTGCCTGCGGACAGTTGAAGGCGGATGTCGCAGACAAGGCGCGCCACCATGTCGATGGGGAGGGTGATTAATTCCATGCAGCGTACAGGCATTATCGGCGGAAGCGGCCTATATCGGATGGATGGCATGGAACTGGTCGAGGAGCTTGAGCTCGACACCCCATTTGGCAAACCCTCCGCCCCCTTGACCCTAGCACGCATGCACGGTCAGGAAATCGTGTTCCTGCCGCGGCATGGGCCAAAGCACACCCTTCCGCCCCACCGCATCAATTACCGGGCGAACATCTATGCCATGAAGCTGGCCGGCGTGTCGCGCATTGTCTCCATTTCCGCCGTCGGCTCCCTGAAGGAGGATATATGTCCGGGCGACTTTGTCATCGTGGACCAGTTTGTCGACCGGACGCACGGAAGAGCATCCTCCTTCTTCGAAGGGCCTGTCGTGGCCCACGTTTCCATGGCTGACCCGGTTTGTCCGCAGCTTCGGCATCAGCTGATCGAGGCTTGTGATGCCTTGGAGATCAGCGTGCACACAAGTGGAACCTACCTGGTCATACAGGGCCCGCAATTTTCCACCCGGGCCGAATCCAGGCTCTATCGGCAATGGGACATGGATGTCATCGGCATGACCAATCTTCCCGAGGCCAAACTGGCCCGGGAAGCGGAAATCTGTTATGCAACCGTGGCCATGTGCACGGATTATGACTGCTGGCATGAAACGGAGGAGGACGTCTCCGTTCAATCGGTGATCGAGATCATGCAGAAAAATGTTGCCAAGGCAAAAAAGATGCTGGACAAATGGCTGCAAATGCCTTGGGAGGCTGGTGGCTGTCCGCTCTGCGCGCGCGCGCTGGATCATGGCCTGTTCTCCGATCCCGGTGAGCATGACGATGAGGCATTAAGGCGCATTTTCGCGCTGGTGGAGAAAAGGCTTTGAGAAGGGTCGCCTACCCCCTCCTGCTTCTGTTGCTGTGCTGCGGACTTGTCGGGGGATGCGCCACATCTCATGCCAGCAAGGAACAAAAGGAAAAGCAGGCCCGGCTTCATTTCCAGCTGGGCGTGGACGCCTTGCAGAAGGGCCTTCTTCCCAAGGCCTTTGACGAACTGATGCAGGCCGACAAGCTGCACCCGAACCAGCCGGAGGTGCTGGATGCGCTCGCCTATGCCTGGCGCTTGAGGGGGAATACAGACAAGGCGGAGACACTCTATAAACGTTCACTGCGCATCCGGTCCAGACCGGAAACCCATAACAACTACGCAAACCTGCTCATTGAGCTCCACCGCTATGACGAGGCGGTGCGCCAGGCGCGCTTGGCGCTTGCCGATCCACGCTACAGAAATCAGCATCTGGCCCTGATGAACTTGGGCGACGCCCTGTTGGCCCAAGGTCATGCCGAGGAAGCCCTGAGCGCATACCAGAAGGCGAAACTGCTTCGTCCAGAAGATACCCTGCCGACGCTCAGGGAGGCCAAGGTCTATCTCAGCATGGGAAAGCCCCGCTATGCGGAAGCGCTGCTGAAAACGACACTGCGGAAAAAACCTCAAAGCCGGGAACTCACCCAGATGCTCGTATCCATCCTGAGCAAAACACAGCCCGCACTGGCCAAGGCCTATCTTATCCAGTTCAAGGATCACGCAACCGATGAAATGGACAAGGCCTGGGCCGAGGAGCAGATGGAGAAACTGCCATGAATCAGGAACACCAGCCCAGCGAAACGGATGAACGCACAGCGCTCCTCACCGAAATCGGGCAGGAGCTTTCTAGGGCCCGCCGGGAAAAACACCTCTCCGTCCAGGATGTCGCGCATCAGCTCAAGCTGCGCAGGGCCTACATCGAGGCGCTGGAAACCGGGGAATGGGAGGCCCTTCCCGGCGATGCCTACGCCATAGGATTCCTGAAACAGTACGCGACCCTGCTGGGCCTGGATCTTTCCGAGAAAGTCCGAAAGCTCAACAATGCCGAATACCAGCTCACGAAACCGATGACCTTTCCGGACCCGCCAGTGGCGCCCTCAAAAAAGTGGGCAATATGGGCCGGAGGCATCTTCGTTCTTCTCTTCATCCTGTTCAACGCAAACCAGATGAGCCATGACACAATCCCCAAGCCCACACAGCAGCAGGTCTCAACCATCGATCTTGGCGAATCCCTGCCGGAACCGCCGGAACCAATCGACCTTGAGGAACAATCCGCAAGCGAAGCAGATGCGACGCAGGTATCCGCTCGAGAAGCCCCAACCGGAACACATCCGGAAGAAAACGCGGCGGTCGAAGCCCGACAAGCCGTCACGGCGATGCCTGTCGAAAAGCCATCCGCAGCGCCTGCCCGGCATCGCTACACGTTCTCCGCGACGGGACAAGACGTCTGGCTTGAAGTGTACCTGCCCGATCAACAGGGAAGACGCGGCGAGAAAAGCATCTACCGTCTGCTCAAAAACGGGGAAAGCGCCACGGTGGAAACCGAAAGCGATTATGTCATCATCTCAAGCGGTCGGCCTGCATCCCTGAGCGTATCCGTTGACGGCCAGCTCGTTGCCGAAGCCGGCAAGCTCGCACCGGGCAAGCGAACCGTTCGGGATCTCATCATCCGTTCCCCGGCCACATCCAAGCCCTCAGACAGCTCCGACTTGCCATCCGGCCATTGAGAACGCATATTTCAGTGCTCGTGAAGGAGGGCATGGGGGATGACAACCGACATCTTTGAACGTGCTAGACACAACATGGTCGAATACCAGATCCGTTGCGGCAAGGTGCTCGACCCCAAAACGCTGGATCTGATTGAAAGCATGCCTCGCGAGGAGTTTGTTCCCGAACACATCAGGAGCATAGCCTACATGGAGGGCCACCTTCCCCTGCCATGCGGCCAGGAAATGCTCACGCCCCTGCAGGAGGCCCATATTCTCCAGGCCCTGCAGCTTGAAGGCACGGAGCGCGTCCTGGAAATCGGCACTGGAACGGGCTTTCTGACTGCGATGCTGGCCATGCAGGCCAGAGAGGTTGTCAGTTGCGAGATTCATGGGGAGCTTGCCAAGATGGCAAGGAAAAACCTGAAAAACCATGGCATCACCAATGCCACCGTACTCCATGTCAACGCCATGGACCCCGAAGCCATGCAACAACGGAAAGAGCTGAAAAAGGGAAGCTTTGATGCCCTGGTTGTGGGGGGAGCCCTCAAGGAGTTGCCGAAGCATCTGCTCGAATACCTGAAGGAGAATGCACAAATTCTGGCATTTATCGGCGAGAATCCCGTTGTTTCGCTCGTGCACATCATACGTCGAGGAGAGGTCGAGCACCGGACTACGATCATGGAAACCCTGTTGCAGAACATGGAGGGCCTGCCAGAGAAGCGGGAGTTCCATTTTTAGTCCCTTGCCGCTTCACCCGCCTTCCAGCCGAATGGATGCGGACGGTGGATCGCAGGACTGAGTCCATGAGGTTTTGCGCGCGGAGGCGGCGGACCTTGGGCATGCTCGCCGCCTCGCTTCCGTTCATGCTGTTATGGACGCCAGCAAGCTGGTCCAGGGAGGCGGAACTTGAGAACCTAATCCGCATTCTGGTACGTCAGACATCCCTGCCGGCCGATCACATCCGGGACATTCTGCTAAAGGCCCGCTTTGTTCCATCCGTCATCCGCCGCATGCGACAACCATATGAATCAAAACCATATGCTGAATACCGCCGGATGTTTCTGACCAAGCAGATGCATCTGGAAGGGCGCGCATTCCTGGTCCGGAACGCTGAAATCCTGGAGGATCAGTGGAAAACCTATCATGTGGAAAAGGAAATCATTGCCGCGATCCTAGGCATGGAAAGCCATTTCGGCCGTAATCCGGGCAGGGACCGCGTACTGGATGCCCTGTTCACGCTGGCCACGGGCTATTCAAGACGCTCCGATTTCTTCCGTGAACAACTGGGGGAATTCCTTCTGTTGTGCCAGGAAGAAAAACTGGACCCACTTGCCATCCGGGGCTCCTATGCAGGCGCATTCGGCGCCACGCAATTTATTCCATCCTCGTTCAGGGCCTACGCCGTGGACGCCGATCACGATGGAAAAAGAAACGTCTGGGACTCCATGCCTGATATCACGGCATCCATCGCCCACTATTTCAGACAGCATGGCTGGCAGGCTGGCCGCCCGATTGCCTGTTGGCTCCCATTCATCCCGGCCTTGGCCTCCAGGGCGAACCTGGGTATTCGCCGCTTCACCACACTCGAAACGTTGACGGATCGGCTGCCAGCAATCCCGCACCCTTGGTCGGATGATGACGAGGTAGCCATCATCCCATTGCATCGAGCAAGTGGACCCGCCATGGCGCTTGTGCACAGAAACTTCCAGGTCATCACACGATGGAACAGATCCTACAATTATGCCATGGCCGTTTCGGAACTAGCCGCCATGCTGGGATGCGCGCACTGCCTGAGCAGCGCGCGGGCATAAGGTGACTGTATCCAGGACCGACTGAACGCAAAGGACAGACTTGGAACCCTTCCTGCTTTTGCCTAAGATGCACAATGCAATGGAGAAGCGACGTCGAATCACGGCCTTTGGCGCATCCCGAACGGATCTTGATCCTCATCTATATGCAGACGTCACCGAACTGTCGCGCAAGATCGCATCGCTGGGCTGGGACGGGCTCGTTGGCGGTCATCAGGGCATGATGGCCGCCTTCTGCCAGGGCATCCGGGCTGGCGGTGGTCATGTACGCGGAATAACCCTTGAACGATTTCCCACGCCACCAGACCACGCCCTCAGTGAGGAAATACGCGCCCACACTTTCTTTGACCGCATGGAAGCCCTTATCGAGGGAGGAAAGGCCTACCTTGTCCTGCCTGGCGGGCTGGGAACCGTCGCCGAACTCGCCATGACCTGGGATCTATTGGTCATTCACGTGCTGGAGCCCAGGCCTCTGATCCTGTATGGCCCGATGTGGCGCGATATCCTGGACGCCTTTGCCAGAGGCCTGCTGTTTTCCAGCGACTTACCCATGCAACACGTGTTCTGCTGCGAATCGCACGAAGCCGTGCTCGGCTGCCTGGAAGCCATCCCGAAAGCTGCATAAGGCCATGAGCACCTTCACGGATCAGATGGCTACGGTTCCCGATGCGTGCGACGGCCTGCGGCTGGACCAGGTCATCAGCCGGATGTTCGGCATCTCGCGCCGCAAGGCCAGATACATCATCCAACTGGGTGGAGCATACCTGAATAAAAAGCGCTGCCGTCTAGCGGGGAGAGTCGTGCGCCGAGGCCAACGTATCCGTATCGCCCATCTTGAAGGCGAACGGACAAGACCACTGCAAAAGGAACAGATCATCTGGAAGCAGGAAGATCTTGTGCTGATTCACAAGCGTTGCGGCCAATACAGCCAGGAAGCGCTGCACCGTAGCATCGGCTGCCTTCCCGATGAGTTGCAGCGCCTGCTCGGCAAACCTTTCCGTCCGGTGCATCGGCTGGACCGAGACACTTCCGGTCTGATGTTGTTCAGCGCCAATCATGCCCGGCACCAGCAACTGCAGTCACTCTGGCAGAATTGCGTCCAGAAAACATATCTCGCCGTCGTCGAACCGATCCCGTCCTGGGAAACACTGACCATTGATCTTCCCATTGCCCGGCGCAGAACGACCGATGGGCGGTATGAGGTGCATGCGCAAGGGAGACGCTCGCTAACCCAAGCTCGGGTCATCGAACGCCGTCGGCAAAGGGCGCTGCTCGAGCTTCAACCTCTGACTGGACGGAGCCATCAATTGCGCATTCATCTTTCAACAGTAGGATGCCCGATCCTTGGGGACATCCGCTACGGCGGGAAGCCCCATGAGCGCATGATGCTTCATGCATGGAAGCTCAGCATTACCCCGCCTGCGCTGCTGGATGCGCAGGCATGGGAGGTCTATCCCGAGGAGGACTGGACATGGTAGTTCGCACCATCTGGAGCATGCTCGCATGGCTGATGCTGTTCCTGCCACAGGCCACAGCGGCATCCTGGCCATCCCCGCCCCACATTGAGGCCAAGGCCTGGGCCATCGTGGATGCCCGGACCGGTAGCGTGCTGGCAAAACACAATGCAGAGCGACATCTTCCTCCAGCCAGCCTGACCAAGATGATGACCCTGTATCTCGCATTCGAGGATCTGTCCCTTGGGCGCCTGAGCCTTGAGGAAAAGGTCGACGTTAGCGAGAAGGCCTGGAAGATTGGCGGAAGCACGATGTTCCTCGAGCCCCGACTGAAGCCGACCGTCGAACAAATCCTTCACGGCATTGCGACGCTTTCCGGCAATGATGCCTGCATCGCCCTGGCCGAGCATGTCGCCGGATCAGAAGAGGCCTTTGCAGATCGCATGAACGAAAAGGCCCGGGAACTTGGCCTGGAGAACACCCATTTTGTCAACGCCACCGGCTTTCCGGCACCAGAGCACTACAGTTCCGCCCTGGACATGGCCAAACTTGGCGCGGCGCTTTGGCGTGACTTTCCCCAGTACTATGAGATCTTCAAGGAAAAAGAGTATGCTTACGAAGGGCACACCCAACCCAACCGTAACCGGCTTCTTTGGACCATGCCCGGGGCGGATGGCATCAAGACCGGCCATACAGAAGAGGCAGGCTACTGCTTGGTCGGGTCTGCAGAACGCAATGGCACGCGGTTTGTGGCTGCCGTTTTCGGCACCGACTCGGATCATGCCAGAGCGGCGCAAACGAAAGCGCTTCTCCAGTACGGTTTCAGGAATTTTGTCACCATCCGACCGGCTGAACGGGACATCCGCCGTGAAATCCGCATTTACGAAGGCAAGGAAGACCGGGTATGGCTAAAGCCCTCCAAGCCTGTTTGGGTGACCCTTCCCAAAGGGAGCGAAAAGCAACTGAAGTTTCACCTTCGCTATGACTCGCCCGTAAAGGCTCCCATCAAGGCAGGGCAGGAACTGGGCACCATTGATGCCGTGCTGGTCCTCAATGGCAAGGAACAGGTGCTGGACTCCTTCCCCATGGTAGCGAGTCGGGATGTCGCGCGGGCATCATGGGTCGGCCGCATGTGGGACACTCTCCTGCTGTGGTGGCAGGAAAACGAAAACGCAGAAGAAACAGCGAGTGAATGAGATCGCATTTCTCAATGGCGCGTTCCTTCCCCTGGCCGATGCCCGGATCCACATAGAGGATCGTGGATTCCAGTTCGCCGATGGTGTCTATGAGGTCATCGCCTGTCTCGGAGGAACATTCCTCGACATGGAGCTTCATCTCGAAAGGCTCTATCAGTCAGCGGGGGCCATTGGCATCTCGCCACCGGTCTCGAAGCGAAGGCTCGGCGAACTCGCACAGCAGCTTTATCTGAGGAACCCCCATCTTCAGGATGCAACGATCTACATCCAGATAACGCGGGGAATAACCTCGCGATCCCATCTACCCACCGCTTCGACCCGACCGACACTGGTGATGACGGCCCGAAGGCTTGAGCTTCCCGATGAGGCAGCATTCAAGCGTGGCCTTCGTGCGATCACGATGCGCGACATGCGCTGGCAGCGATGCGATATCAAGTCGATTGCCCTTCTGCCCAATGTCCTGGGACGCATGGAGGCACGGCGCAAAGGCGCCGAAGAGGCCTTCTGGGTCGATGACAACGGACACATCCTTGAAG
This sequence comes from Mariprofundaceae bacterium, assembly GCA_015488115.1. Classification (GTDB taxonomy): domain Bacteria; phylum Pseudomonadota; class Zetaproteobacteria; order Mariprofundales; family Mariprofundaceae; genus J005. Next base: position 51,344 of record WFOK01000016.1, on the reverse strand, counting down.
GCTGTTCCAGCAATGTGTTTGCGGTCATCGGCCAAACGCTGGTCACCCACCCTCAGGACCATCACGTGCTTGGAGGCATCACGCGCCATCTTTGCCTGAAGCTGGCAAAGCAGCACGGGATATCCGTGCAGGAGCGGGCATGGCATCCCCGTGAGGCCGGACTGAAAGAGTGCATGGTCACCAGCACGAGCTGGATATTGCTCCCTGTCCGCCGCATCGATGAGCGCCGACTTCGCGCGCCTGGCCCGGTCACGCAGCAGCTTCACGCGCTGCTGATGCAGCATCTTTCATCCCTGAGAAGAAAAAAGGATCGTCCAGCATGAAGCAAACCGCAGCCATCTTGCTGGACATGGATGGCACACTTGTCGACGCCTTTGCGCCCATCGTCCATGCTCTGAACTGCACGCTGAGGGAATTCGGCTTGCCCCCCATGAGCGAGACAGAAATCAAGCGCCACACCGGCAAGGGAGAATGCAGCATGATCTCCCTGTTCGGCGACAACCGGGAAGCCGCCGCCAGGCGCTTTCTCGAATTTCATGATCAACGGCTGTTTGACATTCAACCACTACCGGGAGCGGAACCGCTGTTGCAATGGCTCTACGATCATGACATTCCTGTCGCCATCGTGACCAGCAAGTCCCAATCAAGGGCGGAGGCGCAGCTCGAGCACCTGGCCTGGAGGCACTACTTCGACGTGGTTGTGGGCCTGACTGAGGGCCGCAGACAGAAACCCGATCCACACACGCTTCAGATCGCCTGCGAACACCTGGGCATCGCACCGATGCAAGCCATCATGATTGGTGACGGCACAGCCGACATGAAGGCCGCCTCGGCGATCGGGGCCAAGCCCATCGGCATCAGTGGCCATTTTTCCACGGATGAATTGAGCATGGCCGGAGCCGCTTTCTGTTTTTCGAACTTAAACGAGGTGAAGTCATGGCTGGAAACAGTGATCTCCTGATCAGGTTCTTGCTCCCCGAAGCCAAGACACGGGGTGCCATAATTCGGGGAGACGCCATCTTCCGCGCCGCAGCCGACATTCACGGCTTGATGGGAACGCCGCTGGATCTCTTGGGCCAGACCCTGGTGGCTTCCATTCTGCTGCTCAGCATCAGCAAGGGGGGCACCAGACAGGTGCTGCAAATTGACGGCTCGGAACACAAGACCCATCCCATCCGCCGTATTCTGGCCGAGGCGCGATCAGGCTGCGTGCGCGGCTACATTGACTGGAACGAAGGCATCACCATGCTCGGCAGGCAGCAAACCCATCATGGCCTCGATGCATGGCTGGGCACGCCGATCAGGGTTTCAACCGTGCGCGACCTCGGCTTTGGTCAACCCTATGTTTCCGTCATCGAGCATGATTCGGCCTATCTTGCCGACCAACTCGTGCATTACCTGCAGAAATCCGTGCAGATCAACGCCGACCTCATTCTGCTGGAAAAAACCGGTCTGTTGATCGAAGCCATGCCCGGTTGCAAAAACGACGACTGGTTCAGGGCCGTCGAGGCCATGGCCAAAATCCCGGACCATGCCCTTTCAGACCATGCTCCGGAGGCCATTCTGGAACATTTTTCTGCCCTGGGATGCAAGGTCGTGGGCCGGGACAGCTACCGCTATCACTGCCACTGCAGCGCGGAAGCATTGCGCGCGGCCCTCGCCTCTCTGGATGAGGAAGAACTGGAAGACCTCAGCGATGAATATGGACGAGTCAGAATTTCCTGCCAGTACTGCAACCGCGAATATGAGCTGAGCCTGGAAGAACATGGGCCCGAGATGGACACGGGCCTGAGCTGAGACCTGCTCCGCCCTGTTACAGGTTCAGGTGAAGGCTGGCCGGGTATTCAAGTGCTTCCTTGATCGCAACCAGAAAACGGACCGCTTCGGCGCCATCGATGAGTCGATGGTCATAGGTCAGCGCCAGATACATCATGGGTCTGATCACGATATCGTCATCCTCAACCACGGGCCGTTTCTGGATCGTGTGCATGCCCAGAATCCCACTTTGTGGCGGATTCAGGATCGGGGTGGACAGCAGGGAACCGAAAACGCCGCCATTGGTGATGGTAAAGGTCCCGCCCTTGAGGTCATCTGGCAGCAACCCACCTTCTCGCGCCCTTCTGGCCAGGTCAGCGATGCCACGCTCAATATCGGCCAGGCTCAGCTTTTCAGCATTGCGGAGCACGGGCACGATCAGCCCTCGATCGGTGCTGACGGCAATGCCAACATCCAGATAATTATGATAGACGATGTCATCACCATCGATGTAAGCGTTGAGCGCCGGATATTTCGCCATGGCCTGCGCCACGGCCTGAACGAAAAAGGACATCAGCCCCAGCTTGATGCCATGTCGCTCCCTGAAGGCATCGCCAAAACGCTTGCGAAGGTCGAGCACCGGCTGCATGTTAACCTCATTGAATGTCGTCAGCATGGCCGCCGTGTTCTGGGCCATTTTCAGACGCTCCGCTATGCGCTTGCGGAGCCCGCTCATGGGAACGCGCTCCTCCCTTCTTTCCTCCGCCTGCCGAGGCCGCGCATCCTGTTGCTCGTGCTGGCCTTTTCCCACCCTGTCGAGCTCCCCTTCAACCTTGCCCTTGGACACATCCGCCCCGCCTGGCTCCTCCAGTTCGGTAGAGCGCGCCGGGGACGGCCGGTCGGCCGGCTCGACGGTGACCGCCTCCGTATCAATGAACCCAATCACCTCGCCAGGCACCACCTGTTCTCCAGCCTGCTTCAAAATCCGCTTCAGCACACCCGCCTCGAGTGCGACCACCTCCATGGTGATCTTGTCGCTCTCGACCTCGGCGACGACATCATCTGCCAGAACGGTATCCCCCTCCTTTTTGAGCCAGGAAACCAGTGTGGCCTCGGTTTCGGATTCACCCAGTGAAGGCACCTTGATTTCAACATCCGCCATGTCATTCCTCCCCTGCGCCGGTCAGCGCCCGATCAACAAGTTCCATTTGCTCCTTCAAATGCCGCCTTGCCAGCCCAACGGCTGGAGCCGCTGCCTCGGGCCTGCCGACGCAGCCCAGCCTTTGCCCCCGCCCCAGACAAGCCTCGATCTTGTGCTCCACGAAAAGCCAGGCTCCCTGATTCAGTGGCTCCTCTTGGACCCAGACGATATCCCTGACTCCATCATACCTCCCGATCACCTCCGTCAAGGCCTCGCTCGGAAAGGGATAAAGACGCTCGATTCGCACGATGGCCACATCCCTCAACTGACGCCGTTGCCGTTCCGCCACAAGATCATAATACACCTTGCCGCTGCAGAGCAGAAGCCGGCGCGGGTTATCCATGCCATGCGGCTCGTCCAGCACGCTCATGAACCTTCCATCCGTAAAGTCCCGAAGCTGCGAAAACGAGCCCTTCTGCCGCAACATGCTCTTGGGTCCCATCAGAATCAAAGGCTTGCGAATGTTGATTCGCAACTGGCGGCGCAACAGATGAAACAGTTGGGCTGGCGTCGTCGGATAGACGACCTGCATGTTGTCTTCGGCACATAGCTGCAAGAAGCGTTCAAGTCTGGCCGAGGAATGCTCTGCTCCCTGGCCTTCGTAACCATGGGGAAGCCACAGCACGAGGCCGCTCATCCTGTTCCACTTGGATTCCCCCGAGGCAATGAACTGGTCAATGACAACCTGGCCATTGTTCGCGAAATCTCCATATTGCGCCTCCCAGATCACCAGGGCGCGGGGCTCGGCCACCGAGTAGCCGTATTCGTAAGCCATGACGGCAAGTTCCGAAAGCATCGAATCCACGACTAGAAAATGTGACATCGGCCCGTTTTCGACCTGGCGGAGAGGGATGAACTTCCGACCCGTTTTCTGATCGTACACCGCGGCATGCCGATGAAAAAAGGTGCCCCGTCCTGTATCCTGCCCCGTGATCCGGACCCAACCTCCCTCGTGAACGAGGGTGGCATAAGCCATGATTTCGGCGCAGCCCCAATCCACCGGCTGCTCTCCCCGCATCATGGCCATGCGCCGCTCGAAGATGCGTGCGACCTTGGGGTGCAATTCGAAACCATTTGGCATCGTGTGCACCCGCTCGCACAAGTCGGCCAGGAGACCGGCCTCCACAGCGGTTTCGGGCTCCACAGCAGGGCCAGCAAAGGCTCGCCATCTCCCCTGCAGGGAATTGGACGGACTTGGCGATGCGCGACGATTGCGGCGCACATCATCCATGCATTCACGATAACGCCGAACCATGGCCTCATGCTCACCCGGCTTGAGCACCTGCTCGGCCAGCAGGCGGTCCCGGTAAATGGCCACAACCGTCGGATGCTCGGCAATCTTTCTGTACATCACGGGCTGTGTCACTTCGGGCGTATCGGCCTCGTTGTGGCCTCTTCGGCGATAGCAAATCAGATCAATGACCACATCATCATGGAAACGCTCCCGATACTCGAGCGCAATTTCGGTTGCAAGACAACACGCTTCGGGGTCATCCCCGTTCACATGCAGGATCGGGGCCTGCACCATTTTGGCAATGTCCGTCGCATAAAGCGTGGAGCGTGCGTCAAATGGATTCACCGTGAAACCAATCTGATTGTTGACAACAAGATGAATCGTGCCACCCACCCGGAAGCCGCCCAGCTTCGAGAGGTTCAGGGACTCGGCCACAACGCCCTGGCCTGCAAAGGCGGCATCTCCGTGGATGAGCACCGGCACGACCTCCTTGCGCTCTGAGTCCCTGCGCCGACACTGGCGCGCCCGAACACTGCCCAGGGCCACCGGGGTGATGATTTCCAAATGGGATGGATTGAAGCCCAGGGAAACATGAACCGCTCCACCGGAGGTTTCCACATCGGCGGAGAAGCCAAGATGATATTTGACATCCCCCTGGCCGTGCGCCGTCTCTTCCAGTTCCTCGCCCTCAAACTCCGCAAAAATATCGGAGAGCGACTTGCCAAGAATATTGGCCAGCACATTGAGCCTGCCGCGGTGCGCCATGCCCAGAATCAGTTCCCTGACGCCGCACCCACCTGCCCGCTGAATGAGGATGTCCAGCATGGCAATCAGCGACTCTCCCCCTTCCAGGGAAAAACGCTTCTGACCGGCATACCGCGTATGCAGGAAGCGCTCGAACTCCTCGGCGTGAAGAATGTTTCTGAAGATTTGCCTCTTGGTGTCCTCGTCGTAACGCGGTGTCGAGCAGATGTCTTCCAATCGTTGCTGCAGCCAGTGACGGCGTACGGAATCGGTGATATGCATGAACTCAGGACCGATATGGCCACAATAGGTGCGCCGCAGAATGTCGACAATCTCCCTGAGTTTGCGCCGGCCGCCGCCCGCCAGATCGCCCACGGGGAATTCCGCATCCAGATCATCGGGGCCGAGCCCGTAGAACCCGAGTTCCAGTTCCGGCCCCGGACGCACGGGATTCAACTTCAACGGATCCAGGTCTGCGTGAAGGTGGCCATGCATGCGGTATCCCTGAATCAGGTACAATGCTCGCGAGGGGTATTCGATGAAGAAGCTGGCGGGCTTGTTGCTTTCCCGGAGCACGCCGGGATGAATGACCATGCGCCTGAGCATGTCGCGATGCATTCGGGCCGTATCACCATCCCTGCCGAACTCCCGTTCAAAGAACAGGGCCCAAGCCTTGGGAACCGAGCGTGGATTGCTGCGGAAGCGGTCGAAGAGGGCCTCCAGGTAATCGCTACCAGCGCCCAAGAGATCATCCTGAATCATCTTCCCCCCATCAGGGCCTTGCGCCCAATCAAACCATCGATCCGTTCACGCTGCTTGCGCCATCTCGTAACGCAAAAAATACCATAACATGCCCAGATACTCATGCAATGCATCGCAGGCGTCGTGAAACGCATCAGCTCTCGGGAACCAGTCCCGGACCGCATAGGGGGCCTCACTCTTCCGATAGGCAGCAGGCGCCGGATGAACATCAAAGCCATGAGCGCGAAAGGCACGCACGGCTCTGGGCATGTGATAGGCGGAAGTGACCAGGATAACGTGCTGGATATCGCGCTGCATGAGCAGATCATGCAGGCGCTGAGCGTTTTCCCAGGTTGTTCTTGCCGCATTCTCCGCATGCAAGCGCTCGCGCGGAACTCCGAACCGAGCTAGCCACCGCACCATGACCTCTCCCTCCGGCGTTTCCTGCCCCGAAAAGACGATTCCACCACTGGCATAAACATCCAGCCCTGTTTTCTTGGCCAGCTCGGCCGCATAGACCGTACGCATCAGGGCATATTTCTCCAGGGCATCCTCACCGCCAAACTCGGGCGCGTGCTCATAAAGCCCCCCGCCGAGCAATACGATGGCCTGGGCATGCAAGCCATCCGCATCCGCGACCGGCAATGGATCATAGGCACCCTCCAAAGGCCAAAGCAGAAAATCCCTGATCGGAGCCAGGGACAGCAGCCAGATAGCGATGAGACTCATGAAGACAAGTCTTCGTCCCCATGCACGCCTCCATGCCAACAAGCCGGCAAAGGCAAGAATCAGGAACAATGCCGGCGGCAACAGCATTTGCCCGAGAAGCTTGATCAGCCAGAGGTCCAAGGTTCAGTCCTTTCGCCAGGTGCTGCGCACCCGCCTGACAACGAGCAGGGCCTCGACCAGCACCCAAGCAGCCAGCAAAAAGATGATACCCCCCACGAATGCCACGGTCCACTGTCCATTTGCCATTGCCTTGAGCACGCCCATGATCATGCCGGAAACGGTCGCACCCAACACCAGCAACATGGGCAAGAGCGTGTACAAGATGGGCTTTCTTCTGCGATACAGATAAATCGTGACGGTCAACAGGGTCAGGCCGGCTAGAATCTGGTTCGTGGTACCAAACAGGGTCCACAGAAAAAGTCCGGCCGGCTTGCCATCGACCTCGAAAAAGGCGAAGAAGCCGATGGCTGCCACGGCCAGGGCCGTTGAGAGATAGCGATTCTTCAGGCCATGGACACCCAAGGTATCCGCAATTTCCTCGATATTGAATCGCAACAGGCGCGCCCCCGTATCCACGGAGGTCATGGCAAAACCGACGACAACGACGCTGATGAAAGCGGCCGCATAATCAAGGGGCACGCCAAGTTGATGAATGAAATTGGCATTACCCTGGATGAAAACCCCGAGTTTCTGGTGAAGGCCCACGGCCTTCTCCCATGAACCGTAAAAGGCCTCCCAATCCGCCCGTGATGCAAACGCGCCTGCAGTTGTCGCCAACACGGCCAACAGGGCCAGCAACGACTCACCGATCATGCCGGTGTAACCGACAAACGGAGCATCCGTTTCCCGGTCCAACTGCTTGGAGGTGGTGCCAGAGGCCACGAGTCCATGAAACCCCGACACAGCGCCACAGGCAATGACAATGAACAGAAATGGAAGCATGGGCGGAGCGCCTGCAGGATGAGGATTGATGGCAGGCGCTGCCCAGTCCGGTGAAAGGAGAAAGAAACCGGCCAACATCGAAAACAGCGCCAGATAAAGCAGCAGCGAATTGAGGAAGTCGCGCGGCTGCAGCAACAGCCAGACAGGCAGGACACTAGCGGCAAAGGCATAGAGCAATAGGGTCCAGGTCCAGGCATGGGCGCTGATGCCCGTGACAGGCAGATCAAGGCCGATACGGGTTGTGACCAGCATGAGCACGAATCCCAGGGCGATCATCGGCCACAGGGGAAGCCCCCTCCTGAAGACAAGAAACCCGATCAGCATGGCAATGAGCATCAGGGAATAGGTCGGAAACACGGCCTCCGGATGCGCCGTGGGCGGGATGTGTGCGCTATCGGGGGCCGCAAACAAACCCGAAATGACCAGCACGAAAACCCCCATGGCCAAGGCAACGAGGAAGAAAATGACCAGAAGAAACAGCAGGCGGGTGCGCGGGCTGATCACATCCCGGGCGATCGTGCCGATGCTTCGCCCTTGATGCCTGGATGACAATACCAGCGCCGAAAAATCATGCACGGCACCAATCAGCAATGTGCCAAACACGACCCAGCACAAGGCCGGAACCCACCCCCATATGACTGCGATGGCTGGTCCGAGCATGGGGGCGAGCCCCGCGATCGAGGCATAATGATGCCCGAACAGGATGTATTTGTTTGTCGGCACATAATCGACATCGTCCCTCAATGCATGCGCGGGAGTTTGCGCCGTGCCGCTGAGTTCGAAAATCCTGCGTCCCAGGAACCCCTTTGCATAAAAGCGATAGAAAAGCATGTACAGACACAAAACAATCACGGCCATCACTACCGGTGTCATGAGCCCTCCCCTTTCGATGGATGCGGAACCCTTCGGCGAACGCTAGCCTACCATGTTCATGATGCGAAGAAGGATTGCGTATGTTTTCCAGGCTCTTCTGTTGGCGGCCACGACCCTTTCGGCTGGATGTGGCGACCGCGATCATGCAGCAAACCAAAATGTCGGCTCTTCATCGCCCGTGCTTGCAACCGTCGGACAGCTTATAGTCCGTGCCGATGAACTCCAGCGCGAACTTGAACTGCTGCCTCCGGCATTGCGGCAAGGCATCGACGAGCACCAGCTTCGAAAGAAAATCCTCCGGCAACTGATCCGCCGACGGGCGCTCGCGCAGCAGGCCATCAGGACCGGGCTCGATCTGGAACCCGCTGTGCGCTGGAAACTACAGCGCTTGAGGGAAAGCGTTCTTGTCGACGAGCTGCATGCCCGCTTTCTCAAGTCTCTGCCCGAGCCAGGAAAGGACGAGATTGATGCGTATTTCCGGGCTCACAGCAAACGCTATGAGCAACCCGAGGGCATCAAACTGCGCCACTGGGTGAGCAAGAGTCATCAAGAGGCCGCCGCCCTGTGGAAAAAGCTAAGCCATCAATCTTCGTCGCAGAATGACGCGCCCCCACCGGTCAGCGAGCGCTGGATCAATGTTCCAGAGCTGCCCGAGGAATGGAGAAAGATCCTGAACCGGCTGAAAAGACCGGGCGATTTATGCAACCCCGTGAAAATGGATGAGCAATGGCATATCTTCCAGCTGCTTGAAAGACGTCCTGCATCGAGCCCAAGCCCTGAAGATATCCGCGCGCAAATCATCGCTGACATGCGTCACGACCAGTGGGAGCGTTGGGTTGCTTCTTTGCTGGAGCATCAGTCCGTTCACGTCTTTCAAGGCGAATTTGAGGACGTCTTACATGACTGAGTCTTTCGGGCACTGGCCGGAAGGCTTCGTGGAGCGACTCGGAGAAATCGTGGCCCCGCATCCCGTCGAAATGGTGCTTGAGCAGCTTGCGACCGAGCGCCGTCCATGCTTCCGCGTCAATCGACTGAAGACGACCCCGGAGCTGATGCTCAAAGCCCTGGGGCGACTGGGCATTGATGCGGATCCCTGGCCCCATAAGCCCGATGCACTTTTCGTTGCTCCGACACAGCGGCAGGCGGTCCTCGACTCTGACATGTACAGAGGGGGGCTGCTGTACAGTCAGTCCCTGAGCAGTCAGCTTGCTGCAGCTTGCCTGCCCGTTCGTCCCGGCATGCATGTGCTGGACATGTGCGCGGCCCCCGGGGGCAAAACCCTGCAATTGGCAGCGATGATGCAAGGCGAGGGAACCCTCCTGGCCAATGAAGCCGTGCGGAAGCGCTTCTTCAAGTTGCGGAGCGTGCTAGCGCAGCAGGGCGCGGATACCGTTCAAACCATGTTGCAAGATGGGCGATGGCTATGGCGGCGCTTTGCCAACACTTTTGATGCCATTCTAGTTGATGCGCCATGCTCAACTGAGGCCCGCATGCGTCCTGGAGAGCCTGCGAGCCAGTCACACTGGAGCCTCCGGAAGATCAGGGAGACAAGCCGGAAACAGAAAGGCCTGCTGAGATCGGCGATACGCTGCCTGAAAACAGGGGGATGCCTTGTCTATGCCACCTGTTCCTTTGCACCGGAGGAAAACGAGCTCGTCATTCAGGATGCCATCAGGCACTACGGAGAGATCATCTCTACTGAGCCGATCAGCATCCAAGGGCTTCCGACCATGCCCGGCCTGACGCGCTGGCGAGGAAGGCACCTTGCTGAGCAGGTGCGCTCGGCCGTTCGCATCCTTCCCGGGCCTTACAGCGATGCCATGTTCATCTGCTTGATCCGCAAGCATTCGAGCACGGGCTAACGTAGAGCACGGTCCGCCTGTGTCGTGTTTTCGAGATGCCTCACGATCTTCCGCGTGACCACTTGAGTCAAGATCTCCAGACGCCGTGAAATACCAAGGCTGGAGGGCCAGCCCCCCGTGTTACTGCTCGCGCGGAACACCCTTTCTTCATCCCTTCCCTCTCCATCCTGCCACTGCATCTTGACCTCCAGCACATCGGGCTCAACGAACAGATAAAGAAAAAGCACGGCGAGATCAGGTCTCAAGTGAACCTGCCTGATGCACATGGCCAACCCCTGGCCATGACCGGGTCTGTAAGCCTTCAGTCTCGTCAGACGCCGTTTCAGTTGCAGCGCCAACGCCTCGGCAAGCTTTAAACGCATGATATGATGTGCCTTCCCCTCACATGCAGGCCTGACTTCAATATGTCCGATCTTAAGGGGGAGTGTCCTTTCTTCATGATGAGCACACCCGGCCAAAAACAGAAGCATGCTTAAGCAGACCAGATGATGCATGAGTGTTCAGGAGAAAAGATGGCCCCGACTGCGCAGAATCGAGCAAAGCATCAGGACATGCTCATCCCGATCATTGAGCGCGGGAATGTAGTGGAAGGAAGACCCGCCGGCATCAAGAAAAAGCTGACGGTTCTCCATGGCGATTTCCTCCAGCGTCTCCAGGCAATCCACAGCAAACCCCGGGCAAACCACATCCACTCTTCCCACATGCTGGCGACCGAGCTCCTGCAGGAGCTCGTCGGTATGGGGGCCGACCCATGGTTCACGGCCAAAACGGGACTGGAAACCGATCAGCAGGGCTTCCTCGCTCATGCCCAAACGTTCTCGCAGCCGCGCAACCGTTATCCGGCATTCTTCCGGATATGGGTCCCCTGCGCGCGCATACCGCTCCGGAATGCCATGAAAGGAGCACAAGAGACGCTCCGGTCGCCCATGTTCTTCCCAATACGATTCGATGCTGGATGCCACGGTCTCGATATAGTCGGGATGATCATAATAGCGGCTGATGAAATTCAGGTCGGGAATGTCGCGGCAACCCTTCAGGGCATCGCCTAGGGCATCCATTGTCGAGGCTGTCGTCGTCGCCGAATATTGCGGATAAAGTGGCAGAACAACGAGCTTCCTGCATCCGTTATCCAGAAGCTTCAACAGGCCGTCCCTGATGGTGGGCCTCCCATAGCGCATGCCAATGGCAACAAGGATGGAATCACCCGAATGCTTCAGACATTCGGACATCTTCGTGGCCAGAGATGCGGTCGAACGCAGCAGGGGCGGTCCGGCATCCGTCCACACCTTGCGATACAGCTTGGCCGACCGGCTCGGACGAACATTCAGAATGATGCCATGGAGCACGGGCAACCACAGCCAGCGCGGCTTCTCGACCACCCTGGGATCGGAAAGAAATTCTTTCAGGTATGCGCGCAGATCACTTGGCGTGGGCGCCTGCGGTGTGCCAAGATTGACCAGCAGAACGCCTGTAGCCTCGGACAAGCCGGGTCCCGAACAATGCTCTTGCATGATACCTCCGCCCCGTGAAGCTAGCGGAGCGCCCCATCATGTCGAGCAGGGATGATGGTCACGACGATTGGCCGTTCCCTTCTCGGACCATCGAATTCACAGAAGAAGATGTTCTGCCAGCGGGAAAGACCAAGCCTTCCCTGAAGGATCGGCACGGTTTCCGAAGGTCCGACGATGCCGGCCTTCAGATGGGCATCGCCGTTTCCGTCCTGGGCATCATGCAACCAGACGCCTCGCGGAATCAGTTTGCGCAGCAGGGCAATCACATCACTTTGCACGGATTCATCCCAGTTCTCCTGAATCATGATCGCAGCCGTGGCGCCTTGGGCATACACGTGAACCAAGCCATCGCGGACGCCGCTGTCGCACACTAGATCTGCGACCATGTCCGTGATATCGATCAATTCCTCGCGGTGGTGAGTTTCAATGCGCATGAGCCTTCTCACTTCCGTCTCCTGTTGGTGCTCCAAGCATGCTTGCTGTAGAATGAAACCATGACGGCATGGCTTGTCGATGTCCAATTGCTCGTGGTCATCACCTTGGCCAACGGCGCTCCCATCCTCGCCCGGAAGTTACTGCCTTCCTGGTGGAATGCGCCCATCGACGGCGGCAGGAAGTGGCATGACGGCCGTCCGATTCTGGGCAGTTCCAAAACCTGGCGCGGCCTGCTCAGCGGCGTTCTGTGCAGCATGGCGGGGAGTCTTTTTTTTGGCTGGCCCTGGACCCTTGGGCTTGCCATCGGCTTGGGCGCCATGACAGGCGATCTTGTTTCCAGCTTCATCAAGCGGCGCCTTGGCATCCCCCCTGAGGGACGCGCAACGGGACTGGATCAAATCCCGGAGTCCCTCATTCCTGCCCTACTCGCCCAAATGTGGCTTGATGGTACGATATTGGATGCAGTCCTCATCGCGGCAGCCTTCATGATCCTGGAACTTCTCATCTCCCCCTGGCTATGCAAGGCAGGCTGGAGAAAGCATCCGTACTGAGCCCAGACCCCAAGAAAAGCATACCACTGGATGACAGCGTTGTTCAAAAAAACAAGGGGGCTGACGCCCCCTTGCCGGTGAACCATTACTTGCCAGCAATCATCTGGCCTTCAGTGTCACACGATTTGACTTAGGCGAATAGGTCCGATTGTTCGTGGCCACCACGGCGTAAGTATACAGCTTGCCCTGCTGAATCTTGCGGTCCACGAACCGGGTCACCTTGCCAAGCTTTCGGTAGACGCGCATGCCCTGCCCCGGGGCCTTGCGATACACTGTATAGCCTCGGGCACCCCGAACAGCGGCCCACTTCAGGATATTCTTGCCTTTCTTGGCCACTCCGGTAAGCACAGGCTGCGCCAGTGCATTGGTATAGATATAATCCGCCGTGAAACGAACCGGAACAAGCGTGCCGTTGGAATTGAACTTACCCACATGGACAACGCGCCCCTTACCGGACTTCACGTTGTAGCTGCAACGCGCCACTCGCCAGTTGGCTCCAGCAAAGTTCCGAGCGGCACCACAGAAGCTTGCTCTGCTGGCTGGCTTGTTCAAGTTTCTGCGCATAACCGAAGACCGGAACTTATGCCAGCCCAGGCCCAGAAAATTGAACTTCCCATTAACATTGATGAGCAAGTCCGAATTGCCCTTCACAATGCCCGCGACCGCTCCACCAACCGCTGCGACCCTGACATACCGATAGGTCACATTCAGGCTCAGTGGCCTTTTGATGCCCGCAATCCTGACCGTCCCCTGCAACGTGGTCCGTCCAACGTGAATCCGTTTATTGTAAGTGCATTTGCTGACCTTCCATTGATAACCGTTCACCGTGGTGTGGAAATTGGCTGCGGCAGAACAAAAAACGGCCTTGCTTTGTGGCAGCGGCGCATTTTTCCTTGTCACCGTCACCGCGATGGGCTTGCTCACGCCTGCAATCGGTATCTGCCCCGAAACACTCATCGTAAGATTGTATTGCGCTGCAGCCTGAACGCCAGCCGGCGCAGCCAGAAGAAAAGCTGCAAATGCAAAATGCAGCATGGATATTTTTGGAGAACGCACGTCCTCCCTCCTTTGGAGTCAAACCATTTTTCACCACTCGGCATCAACAAAGTGGATATACCATTGATAGCAGAAAGTTCATGCTTGTCAAATTCCCGATGGAATCAGGACAGATCCGGCAATGAATTTTTCTCCGCACCTGTTACCATGCGCGCACTTTTCCAGGATAGAGGTTTTCCAACCATGCCGCGCAAGCTTCGCAACATCGCCATCATCGCCCATGTCGATCATGGCAAGACCACGCTCGTCGATGAACTGCTGAAACAATCAGGAACATTCAGCGACCGTGAGGATCTTGAAACTCGCATCATGGATTCCAACGATCTCGAACGCGAACGTGGCATCACGATTCTCGCCAAGAACACGGCCATCCGCTACGGAGACATGACCATCAATATTGTGGACACGCCCGGGCACGCGGACTTTGGTGGCGAAGTGGAACGCATCCTGAACATGGTTGATGGCGTCCTGTTGCTCGTGGATGCACGGGAAGGCCCGATGCCGCAGACAAAGTTCGTCACGTCCAAGGCGCTGGCGCTTGGCCTGAAGCCCATTGTCGTCGTCAACAAGATTGATCGCGAGGGATCAGACCCGGACGCCGTCGTTGATGCAACCTTTGACCTTTTTGCATCGCTCGGGGCTTCAGATGAGCAGCTGGACTTTCCCGTGGTCTATGCCTCGGCGAAAAACGGTTATGCCATGCTCGACCTGAAGGAATCACCCCAGGATCTGAAATGCCTGTTCGACACGATCATCAAGCACGTATCACCCCCCGAGGGAGATCCCGAGGCCCCGCTGCAAATGCTGGCCACCACGCTCGATTGGGACGATTATCTGGGACGCATTGTCGTTGGCCGCATCGCCCATGGTCGCATCCGGCAGGGGCAGGAAGTCTGCGTCGTGCATGCAGGTGGAGACCTCGAATCCTTTCGCATCACAAAACTGTTCGGCTTTCATGGGCTGAACCGCATCGAAATCGAAGAGGCGGAAGCCGGTGACATCATAGCCGTGGCGGGCGTGGAACATGTCCAGATCGGAGAAACCATCGCCGACCCTGCCAAGCCCAAGGCCCTGCCAGCCATCCGGGTTGACGAACCGACCATGACCATGGAGCTCCATGTGAATGATTCACCGCTGGCCGGCAAGGAAGGAAAGTTCGTGACCACCAGGCAGATCAGGGACCGCCTCATGAAGGAGATCCGCACCAATGTCGCCATGCGCGTCGAGGAAACGGACTCAGCTGATGTTTACAAGATTTCGGGACGCGGGGAACTGCACATCGGCATTCTGCTGGAAAACATGAGGCGGGAGGGCTTTGAAATGGCCGTGTCCCGCCCCACGGTCATCGTCCGCGAACAGGATGGGATCAAGCAGGAGCCTTACGAGCACGTCACCGTGGATGTCCCAGAGGAACATCAAGGCGCGGTCATTGAAAAGCTGGGCAAGCGCGGTGCGGAAATGACGCACATGCAGGCCAATCCGGATGGAACGACGCGCCTCGAATTCATTTGCCCGACCCGAGGACTGATCGGTTACACGTCTGAGTTTTTGACCGACACCAAGGGCACGGGCGTGCTTCATCATGTTTTCCATGGCTATGGCCCCTATATCGGTTCCCTGCCCGGCCGCCCGAATGGCGTGCTGGTCTCCATGGTGGATGGGGAGGCCGTCGCTTACGCCTTATGGAAGCTTCAGGAACGCGGCAAGATGTTCATCGGACCGGGTGAAAGGGTTTATGAGGGCATGATCATCGGTATCCACAACCGGGAGACTGATCTGGTTGTCAACCCCGTCAAAGCGAAGAAGCTGACAAACATCCGGGCCTCGGGAAAGGATGACGCCATCGACCTCGTGCCGCCGATTCCCCTGACGCTTGAACGGGCCATCGAATTCATTGCCGAGGATGAACTGGTCGAAATCACCCCCAAATCCATTCGGTTGAGAAAGCGACTGCTGAAGGAAAGTGATCGAAAACGGGCATCAAGGGCTTCCGTCGCCGCTTGAGTGGCCGGCAGTCCCTGCCTTATGGCTCAACAATGACCCGTTGCATGAGGGTTCCGTCCCGGATGCGATCGACGACATCCATGCTATGGACAACTCGGCCAAAAACCGTGTACTGGCCATCCAGATGGGGAAGGTCCGCATAGCATATGTAGAATTGGCTACCGGCGGAGTCCGGGTCTGTGGCCCTGGCCATGGCTACCGTACCGCGATGATGCTTTCGCTCATTGAATTCGGCCCGGATCTTGTATCCAGGCCCACCGGTGCCATCGCCGTTCGGATCACCACCCTGAGCGACAAAACCGGGAATCACGCGATGAAAGCGCAGGCCATTGTAAAAGCCCGTGGACGCCAGCTTCTTAAAATTGGCCACGGTATTGGGAGCATCGTCGGGGAAAAGCTCGATGACGATATCTCCAAATTCCGTCGTGATGCGAACATGATTGCCCCCGGGTATATCCGGATCACCCGCATTCGGTGCCTTCCTGAGCGAGAAAAAACGCATGAGACGCCCCCTAGTTTACCCGTCGTCTTGGTTTATGTCAGGCATTCCCTGGCCGAGTGAAGCACCTTGAGAGGATGCAGCACCATGCCTCGCAAGCCGGGCCTCGCCCGTGCCGTCCCCAACAATCTGCCTCCATGAAAAACCGCTAGCTCGCATGCTTCCACGTTGTCGACGGGAAGACGTTGTCCATGGATGAAACGCCTGGATTGCTCTTCATCGAGTTCACATCGGGGCAGGTGCGCGAGCCACGCCTCCAAAGGAAGCACGCAATCCCAGCGCCCGGCCTGCAGCCGCTCGGGCGTCACCATCATGTCTTCGCCCCACCCCCCGGTGCTCAAGCGCCGCAGGCTCAACACACAGCCCCCAAGCCCCAGCTGACAGCCAATATCCCTGGCCAGGGAACGAATGTAGGTTCCCTTCGAACATTCAACGTACAGCGTAAGCCGCGGCCATGCAAAGTGCTCCAGTCGAAGCTCCTTGATCTCCACGCATCGCGCCTTCAGTGACGGTTGCTCGCCGGCTCGCGCCAGATCATAAGCCCGCTTTCCCCCGACACGAACGGCAGAGAAAGCTGGCGGCACCTGCTTGATCCGCCCCACAAACCCCTGCAGCACCCGCTCAATGTCCGCCGGCACCATGCCTGACCGAGGGGGATCGAAGGTGGCCGTGGCGCGACCTTCCTTGTCCAGGGTATCCGTCTGAATGCTGAGATCCAAGCAGACGCGGTAGGTTTTGGCCGCCGAGAGTCCATAATCGGCAAATCGCGTGGCCTCTCCGAGGAGAATCGGCAGCATGCCCGAGGCAAGAGGATCCAGGGTTCCCGCATGCCCGGCCTTGAGTCGCCCCCCCTTCTCCGACAGCACCATGGTGACCATATTGACAGCCTTCCTGGATGTCCAGCCAACCGGCTTGTCCAGAAAAAGCACACCGGACGCCATCATACTTTTTCTTTGGCCAGCAGGCGACTCACCGCATTCCGCAGATGTCCGCGGACCTCTTCGAGTTCCCCTCGCATTCTGCATCCGGCTGCATGCGGATGGCCGCCTCCCCCCAGACTGGCTGCAAGCCTTCCAACATCGGCATGGGATTTCCCGCGGAAGCTTATCTTCCAGCACCCTCGCTCGGCTTCATCGGCCCGAATGAGTACGGCCACCTCGACACCCTCAATGCCCCGGGCATAATCAATGAGTCCTTCGGTATCCTCGACGTCCGCACCCGTTTCCCGATACATCTCGGTCGTCACGGCAATCCATGCTGAGCGCCCCCCATCATGCAAGGCCAGAGACTGCAGACACAGACCCAGCAGGCGTACCGAAGCAAGGCTGCGGCTTTCATAAACATGCATGGCAATGTTCCACGGGCGGGCTCCACACTCGACAAGCTCCGCGGCAAGCCGATGGACCGAGGCGTCCACGCTTGCCAGGCGGAATCCGCAAGTGTCTGTCATCACCGAGGTGTAGAGGGCCTGCGCGATTTCAGCCTCAATCGGAATCTCCATCGCGAGCAGAAAGTCGAAGACCATGGCTCCCGTGGCACAATAGCGTGGATCGACAACGACATGATCACCGAAATGCGTGTTACTTGCATGATGATCGAGATTGGCAAGACGCGCACCCTCAAAGAACGATGAGGGCAGGCCAAGTCTCTGCTGGCTGCCGCTATCCAGGCTGATGACCAGATCACCGGCGGCTGATGCACCATGCCAATCCCCCGCTCCTACCAGCTCGCTCCCGTTCAGAAAACGATAGATGCGAGGAACGCCATCCCGATTATGCATTGTCACCTGCTTGCCCAGCAGGCGCAAGCCATGGAACAATGCGATCTGCGACCCGATGCCGTCCCCGTCGGGGTTGCGGTGGGTCGTCAGAACAATGCTGGATGATTCACGAACAGCCTTGCAGAGCGGGGCCCAATCGGTTTCCGGAAACAAGGGGTTCATTTTTCGCGGATCAACCGCAAGCGTTCCTGCACCGAGTGAGCGCGGTCAGCAGCATGGTCCCATTGGAAGCGGAGGGCCGGAATGCGGCGCCTGGGCATGGCCCTGCGCAAGGCATGCTCGAAATGAGGCTTCATGCGCATCAACTGCCGGACGCAGACTTCGGGATCAACCTCCTGAATCGCATGAACCCAGACATTCAGGACATGCACACCTGCGGATTCTACCCTCGTGATGCTGACGCCATGCAGCCGGGGATCGGAAACATCCCGGATGATCATGGTGGCCAGCAAGCGCTGGATATCAGCATTGAGCCTGCTTTGCGCGGGGTGGTTCACAGCTTTGCCGCCACTTCCTCGATGACATAAAACTCAAACGTGTCGCCGACCTTGACGTCATTGAACTTCTCAATGCCGATACCGCACTCGTATCCGGCCTTCACTTCGCGAACATCGTCCTTGAATCGTTTCAGCGAGGCAAGCTTGCCATCATAGATCAGGACACCCTCGCGCAGGACGCGCACACCGGCATTCCGCGTCACATGGCCATCCGTGACATAACAGCCGGCAACCGACCCAACCTTCGGCACCGAGAACACCTCGCGCACCTCCGCCGAGCCAATGACCTTCTCAACCTGCTCGGGAGCCAGCACGCCAGCCATCGCCGCCTTGATTTCATCGATCGCATCATAGATGACCTTGTAGAAACGGACATCCACGCCTTCCTGCTCGGCTAGCTTTTTCGCCTTGGCATCTGGGCGGACATTGAAGCCAATGATGATTGCATTGGAGGCCGAGGCGAGCATGACATCCGACTCCGTGATGCCACCAATGCCCTTGTGCACCACCTTGACCTTGACCTCATCCGTGCCAAGTTTGGCCAGGGAATCCGCCATGGCCTCGACAGACCCCGTGACATCACCCTTGATGAGCACCGGTACTTCCTTGAGCCCACTCTGCATCGATGCAAAAAGCTCGTCCAGGCTTGCCCGCTTCTGGCTGGCCACACCCTTTTCGCGTTCCAGATCGCGCCGATAGCGGACGATATCCCGCGCCTGCTTTTCATTCTCGACCACAATGATCTCGCTTCCCGCCTCTGGCACGCTCTCAAGACCGAGCAGTTCAAACGGGATTGAGGGACCTGCTGTGCGGTGCTGAACGCCATTTTCATCCACAAGGGCCCTGATGCGGCCCATGACCGAGCCCACGACAACGATGTCGCCCTTGTGGAAGGTGCCATTCTTGACAAGAACCGTGGCCACCGGCCCACGTCCCCGATCAAGCCTTGACTCGATAACGATGCCACGGCCCCGCCGGTTGGGGTTGGCCTTCAGTTCCAGCAATTCGGTCTGCAAGGCCAGCATCTCGAGCAATTCGTCCAGGCCCTGCCCCGTCTTTGCGGACACCTCCACAAAGATCGTATCGCCGCCCCACTCTTCCGGAATCAACTCGTGTTCGGCCAACTGACGCTTGACCATCTCGGGATTTGCGCCTTCCTTGTCCATCTTGTTGATGGCAACGATGATTGGCACGCCGGCTGCACGCGCATGGTTCAACGCCTCGACCGTCTGCGGCTTCACGCCGTCATCCGCAGCCACGACCAGCACGGCAACATCCGTCAGATGCGCGCCCCGTGAACGAAGGCTGGTGAAGGCCTCATGGCCCGGTGTATCGATGAAGACCACCCGGTCGCCTGAATCCAGCTTGACCATGTAGGCACCGATGTGCTGCGTGATGCCACCGGCCTCGCCTGCCGCGACATTGGCCTTGCGCAAGGCATCCAGAATGGAGGTCTTGCCATGATCGACATGCCCCATGACCACGACAACAGGCGGACGCGGCTGCAGCGCATCGGGATCATCCTCTTCTTCGTCAATCAAGACATCCTCGACCGCAGCGGCATTGATCACCTTGGGCTTGTGTCCAAACTCTTCGACAACAAGGACGGCCGTCTCGGCATCAATGGTCTCATTGACCGTGGTCGGCATGCCCATTTCGAACAGCTTCTGAACCACCTCGCCTCCCTTGATAGCCATGCGGCTGGCCAGCTCCGAAACGAGAATGGGATCCGTGATCTCCACTTCACGCACGACAAAATCGGCATCGCCCTTCGTGATCTTCTTCTTGGCACGCTTGCGATCACCTCGCGCAAGCCGGGCCATGCGTTCTTCCTCTTCCTGGGTCAGAACAATATGGCGCTTTTCGGCATAGGCGCGACGAGCCGCTTTTTCAGCAGGACTCAGGCGTCGTTGTGGCCTTCCCGCACCACCCTGAGGTCGCTTGCGGGCCCCTGAAAAACCCTCGCCAGGCGACTGGGGCGCGACGGCGACAGAAGGAATGCGCTTGGGCGCGCCTGCGGATGGCCCCCTGGCGCCCTGTGGACGGGTGGTGCGCTGCGCCTCGCGGCGCTGGCGCCGTTCCTCACTGATTTGTTTCTCAATATCCTTCAGCGACGAACTCGGGGCTTTCTTTGCCGCAATCTGGGCAGGCGTCAGGCCACGGCGAATCGTGGTCCTGGGCCCCGATTTCGCTGCAGCGGACTGGGATGTACCCGCAGAGGCACCCGTCGCCCTTGAGGAGCTGGTCTTCCGTGCCTCCGGCCGGGCCCCCGGCGTGGCTTTTTTCTGGACAGGAGGAACCGAGGCCTTTGGCGCTGCGGCAAGCTTCTCGACCTTTTTCGCCTCAATGGCCTTGGCCGCCTGTGCGGCGGGAGATGGGGCTTGTGCCGCCTTGGGCGCTGCCGGTCTGACCACTGGTGCGGGCTTGGTGCTTGCCGCAGCTGCCGTCGGTCTCACCGCCCGGCGGCGACGCACCTCGACCTTTCTGCCCTTTCCATCAACATTGCTGCCAGCACGCACCTGGCCTGCCACCATGGGACGCTTCAAGGTCAACGTCTTTCCCTTGGCCGGAGAGACGTTCTTGCCCTTTCTGGCCGCGGCCGCCTGGCGGATTTTATCCTGATCATCCACATCCAGCTTGGTCGATGGACCGCTGACGGCAACATTGCACTGCTCTGCAAGTTGCTCGACCTCTGCAGCCGTCATGCCCAATTCCTTCGCCAAGTCGAGGATTCGCTTCGCCATGTATTTATACCTCGATTCCTTCCAAGCGCTCTAACCAAGCGCAGTTTTTTACCAGCTCGGCAGTCTGCCGACCCTCATCAAATCCGACCACGGCCAGCCTTTCCCTGGCGAAAGGCTCTCCCAGCAAGCCAGCATCCAACGCGCATACCAGGATGGTGCGGGCTCCCGCCGCCCTGCGTTTCTCCACCGCCATGGAAATCTGCCGTTGAAGCGCCTCTCCGGCGTCCCGGGCCAGCAGCACCACCAAAGGCGCATTATTCCACATCCGCTGCATGACCGCATCCCTTCCGAGACTGGCGTCCCTGCGCATTGAACGCAACAGCATCGCCATGCGGGCACACAAGGCCTTCAGCATGCGTGAGCGCAGACCCTTCCACTCATCCTTCAAGCCGGGGAACTTTGCCTTGAGTCCACGAAATGTCCGGTCATGCATGCGACGCAGACAATCCTCCCTCATGCACAGATAAGACCCGCGCCCTGGAGCCTGCTGCAACAAATCAGGCCAAACCAAGCCATCCTGATCCACAACCAGACGCATTGCCTCCAGCTTTGAGACCTCCCGGCGGCAAGCAAAACATCGCCTCCGTGGCCCAGAATGCTTGTCCGCCTTATTCGTCGAACCAGCCACTTGCCTCCCTGGCTGCCAGAATCAGGGCCTCCGCCTGCTCCCGTGAAAGACCCTCGACATCCTCGATTTCATCCACGGCCGCATCCGCCAGCGATTCAACGCTCATGATGTCTCTTTCGGCCAATCGCTCGGCGATCTCGCGGGTCATGCCCGGCAGATCAAGCAGGGAAATGCCCGATGTTTCATCCGCCTTGGCCAAAGCACGGTCCAGAAGCGCGTTGCGCGCACGATTCTGCAATTCCTGTGCAACCTCCATGTCCAGCCCTTCAATGGCGGCAATCTCCTCAACGGCACAGTAGGCCAAATCCTCCAGGGACAAAAACCCTTCCGCGACAAGAACTTGCGCAAAGTCCTCATCAATATCGAGCGCTTCCTGGAACAACGCCTGCGCACGGGCCATCTCTTCCTGTCTGCGTTCACGTTCCTCACCCGTGCTCATGATCTCGATATTCCAGCCCGTAAGCTCAGAAGCCAGACGAACGTTCTGCCCCCGGCGTCCGATAGCCATGGCGAGATTATCCTCGCTCACGGCGACCTCAATGGTATTGCGCGTCTCATCCACCAGCACGCGCTCAATTTCCGCAGGCGCAAGCGCATTGACCACGAACACGGCCGGATCATCCGTCCATTCGATGATATCGATCTTCTCCCCATGCAGCTCATTGACCACGGCCTGAACGCGCGCGCCGCGCATACCCACGCACGCGCCGACAGGATCAACCGCCGGGTCCGTGGACACCACGGCAATCTTGCTTCTGGATCCCGGGTCCCGGGCAATGGCCTGAATGGATACGATGCCATCCTGGATTTCGGGCACCTCCTGCTCGAAAAGCCTGAGAACCATGCCTGCATCGGCTCGCGACACGAACACGAGCGGACCCTTAGGCTGGTTGCGCACCTCGCGAATATAAACCTTGACGCGATCACCCTGCCGGAAGGTTTCCCGGGGCAGCATGTCCTCGCGGTACATCACGGCCTCCCCGCGCCCGAGATCCAGATAGACATTTCCTCTCTCGACGCGCTTGACGATGCCGGTGATCAATTCGCCGACGCGTGGACCGTACTCCGCCACGACGCGTTCCCGTTCGGCTTCGCGAATCTTCTGGTTGATGACCTGCTTTGCCGTCTGGGCCGCAATGCGGCCAAGCTCGATCGGGGGAAGCTGCTCGCGCAGCTCCGAACCGATCTCAGCCTGCGGATCCAGTTTTCTTGCCTCCTCAAGGGTCAGCTCGTTCTCGGGATCTTCAACCTGTTCAACAACTGTACGAACATGGTACAGGCGGATTTCCCCGGTCTGGCGATCCACCTCAGCCTCAACATGCTTGCCTGCATAGGTGCGACGCGCGGCCGTCCGGATGGCCTGCTCCATGGCTTCGAGCACCAACTCGCGATCCACGGACTTCTCTCGCGCGACCGCATCAGCAACTTGCAACAATTGAGCATTCATCGATTTCCCAGCTCCTATTTTTTCCTTTTGACGATCGCCTTCCAGTTGATCGCCCGATGCACCTTCAGCACATCATCGCTTCGGATGTCAAGCCGCCGACCCTGCGCGTCTTCAAGCTCAAACCCGTCATCCGTTGCGCCCCGATTCCAACCCTGGAAGGTCCTCCCGTCACGCATGTGGACGGCCAGCCATTCATCCCGATGCCGCTCAAAATCGGCCCTTGTCGTCAGCGGCCAGTCGAGCCCCGGAGATGTAATCTCCAGCCTGTAACGCCCCTGAATCGGGTCCTCTGCATCCATCTGCAGAGACAAACCTCGGCTCATTCGTTCCAGGGTATCGGCATCCACCCCACCGGCCCGGTCGACAATCACGCGCACCAGCTGACTATGACCACTGCCTACGGAAACCTTCAGAATATCCAGACCCAATTCATCCGCAATGGGCTCAGCCAGTTGCCAGATTCGCAATTCCACCGATGCATCCTGGGGCATGAAACCATCCCTATAAAACAAAAAAGCGAGCCGCAGCTCACCTCGAGAGTATGCGAATCATAGGGATATTGCGATCCATTGCAAGTACCGCAAGCCTCGCATACGGGCGAATCAGGCGAGGTCCCCCTGATCGAATTCGCCCTGCCGAAGACGCCTGCGGTAATCGGCAAGCGCAGCGGCCACCTTGCCCTGTAGCAGGTACAGGGCCAGAAAGTTCGGAAAGGCCATGCCAAGCAACAGCAGGTCGCTGAATTCGAGAATGCTGCCGGGACTGCCGAGGGAGGCCAGCACGATGAACATCACAAACATGATGCGATAAACGATCGAATTCTTCTCCCCGAAAACAAAGGTCCAGCAGCGCTCCCCATAGTAGGACCAGGAAATCATCGTGCTGTAGGCAAACAACACGACCGAGAGCGAAAGAATCGTGGGGAACCATGAAATCACCGAACCAAAGGCCACGGCAGTCAGGGCCGCCCCCTTGCTCTGAGCCACTAGGTCTGCATGCTCTGGCGCCTGCCATACACCCGTAATGATGATCACAAGGGCCGTCATCGTGCAGATGACAATCGTATCGATAAACGGCTCATAAAGAGCGACAAACCCTTGCCACACGGGATACTTGACGGCCGCAGCCGAGTGCGCGATGGCGGCCGAGCCAATGCCAGCCTCGCTGGAGAATGCCGCGCGCTTGAACCCCTGGACAACAACGCCAATCATGCCGCCGGCCACCGCCGTGGGATGAAAGGCCTGCTGAACGATCATGACGATGGCATGCGGCAACTGATCAAGATGGGAAAAGATGATCCACAGACAGGCGCTGAGATAAATGAACACCATGGTGGGCACAATGGCCTCGGCCGCATGGGCAATGCGGCGGATGCCGCCAATGATCACGATGCCAACAGCGACGGCCATGAGCAGCCCGAAGCACCATGGAAACTCCCTGAAGAACGGTATTTCTCCCTGCACGGCCCCCATGGCCTGGGACACCTGGAAGGCATTGCCCCCGCCGAGCGACGCGCCGATGCAGAACACGGCAAACAGCATGGCCAAAGCGCGCCCCAACCTCGGCATGCCCTTCTCCGCAAACCCCTTGGAAAGGTATTCCATGGCCCCGCCCATGACCCGGCCGTCCGGACGGAATTCCCTGTAGATCTGGGCCAGCGTGACCTCGGTGAACTTGGAGGTCATACCGAAAAAGCCCGCGACAATCATCCAGAAGGTCGCCCCGGGCCCACCAACACTGACGGCAATGGCCACGCCCGCGATATTGCCCAGGCCAACAGTTGCCGAAAGGGCTGTTGTCAGGGCTTGAAACGGTGTTACATCTCCCTTGTCCTCGGCGGAGCGATACTTGCCCCTGAGGATGTCCACCGCATGCCCCATCATGCGCACATTGATAAAGCCAAAGCGGACAGTCAGATAAACCGCGCCGGCGATCAACCAGGCGACAATAAAGGGCATGGCTCCCTCGCCCGGCCATACATCAAAAAAGAGAATGCTGGCCAGATAGCCATTGATGACGCCAAACAATCCATCCACGCCAACGTCGGTCACAAAGACTGCCGTTTCAATCATCAGAAAAACGGCCAGCGCATACAAAAGCAAGGTGAACTTGTCCCTCATGCCCCTCTCCTCAAGGATTCTCGCATGCTGCCGGAATTGACACGGACGTCAAAGGCCACTCGCGCCTGCGCAGACCAAAGAGGCCATGCTCAGTACCAGAAGCCGATGCCGCGCCAGCGCCTCCCCTCTCGAACGGGGTGCCCCAGGGGCGAAACATGAACATCGCCAAACAGGGGAGAGCCATGAGCATGATCCACCAGGGACTCAAGCCGTCGCACCCGTTCAGTTGTCAGTGGATGGGTTCTCAACAGCGAGGGCGCCATGCCCTCGGAGCCGGGTAGAATCCATCGCCACCAGTGGCTCATGCCCCGCTCGATCTTGAGCAAGGCCCGGGCAAGCCCGATGGGGTCATTCGTCAACTCGACTGCCCCCAGATCCGCATCGAATTCCCTCGTCCGTGAAAGCGCAAGCTGGAGCAGCATGGAAAGCAGGGGTGCCACCATCAAAAGCAAGATGAACATCCAGGGAATGTCGATGCCGGCCAGAAGACTGACCGGCAGAAACAGAAGCAGTGAAATCCACCCGACATCCGACATCAGCGCTGTCATGCGGCTGAGCATGTCGGCCATGCTCATGACAAAAAGGTCCCCATGCCTGATGTGGCTGATTTCATGGGCCAGAACCCCCGCGAGCTCCCTTCCATCGAGCAGGCGGAGCAGCCCATCGCTGACAGCGACCAGCGTGCGTCCGCCACCAGACATGGCAAAGGCATTCGGCACGGCGCTGGGCACCCAATAAACCTCCGGAACACGGTCCAGCCCGGCCCTCGCGGCCAATGTTTCGATCATGGCATGCAATTCCGGCGCATCCCAGGGGGAGAGCCTGCGCGCATGAAACATGCGCAGGGTCATCCACATGGAGGCCTGGGGGGCAAAAAGCAGCATGCCCACCCCCAAAAGAAGCATGAACATGCTCCCAGTCGAACCAAACAGAAACCTTCCCAATCCGAAGAACAATGCCATCATGGCCGTCAACAACACGATGGAATGCAGAATGTTTCTCCATTTCTGACGCTCATAGCTTTGTCTTGCAATCATGTCGACAACCCCGAAAAAAATGTGGGGCCGCTGTTGCGGCCCCCTTCCGGCATGCGCCGGCAAATCTGATGAACTCCCGTCCTCCGGTTCACTCGATGGTGATGGCTTTCGGTTTGGCGCTCTCAACCTTGGGCAGCCTGACCTCAAGCACACCATTCTTCATCTTCGCCTTGATCTTGTCTGCATCGACGTTCGTCGGCAAGACGAAGCTGCGAGCGAACCGGCCGTAGGCGCGCTCAATGCGATGGACGTTCTCTTCTTTCACGTCCCTTTCGTAACGACGTTCGCCAGAAATGCTGAGAACGCCATCACGCACCTCGATCTTCACATCCTTCTTTTCAATGCCCGGCAGCTCTGCCTCGACGATCAGGGCATCATCCGTCTCACGGATGTCCACCGACGGAGCCCATTCGCCTGTCTCACCGCCGAAGCCCAAGGCCCTGTCATCAAGCAGACGGGCAAGCTGACGATTGATGTTCTCCAACTCCTGCCACGGAGACCACCTTGTCAGTGTCATGTTCCATCACCTCCTTGGACCGAAGTATCCTTTGAAAGCACTGATTATATAGGCATCCATGCCGGCTTGATTCAAGTATCCAGGCAAGGCTTGCAGCCGTTGCCGCCTGACGTCAGGCTCCGCCACCATGACGCCGTTTCCATTCGAGATCCTCGCGCGTGACGAACATGGCCATGCGCGTCGCGGCCGCCTTCACCTACCGCATGGAGTGGTAGAAACCCCCGTGTTCATGCCGGTCGGAACGCAAGCCACGGTCAAGAGCATGACACCTCAAGACTTGGTTGAGGAGATTGGCGCCCAGATCATCCTTGGCAACACCTATCACTTGATGCTGCGACCTGGCGCCGAACTGATCGAACGGCTTGGCGGTCTGCATCGATTCATGGCCTGGGATCGCCCCATCCTGACGGATTCTGGAGGATTTCAAGTCTGGTCGCTGGGCGGATTGCGGAGAATCGAGCCCGATGGGGTACGCTTCCGCTCGCACATCGATGGCTCCGAGGTTTTTCTCGGCCCGAAGGAAAGCATGGAGATCCAACAACGCCTGGGCAGCGACATCGTCATGGCCTTCGATGAGTGTACGCCCTACCCGGCCACACGGGATGAAGCGGCGGCTTCGATGGAGTTGTCCATGCACTGGGCCAGGGACTGCCGTGAATGCCTGCCGCCGAATCACGGACAGGCTCTGTTCGGCATCGTCCAGGGAGGCATGTATGCCGACCTGCGCCTGGAAAGCCTGCAGCGCCTCCTGGAAATCGGCTTCGATGGCATCGCCATCGGCGGCCTTTCCGTAGGAGAACCCAAAGAGGAAATGCTGCGCATGTTGGATGCCCTGGCCCCCGAACTGCCCGATGGGCTCCCCCATTACGTCATGGGCGTTGGCACGCCTGAGGACCTGATTGAAGGCATTGACCGAGGCATTGACATGTTCGACTGTGTCATGCCGACGCGCAACGCGCGCAACGGCACGCTGTTCACCGATGACGGCAAACTGAACATCAAGAATCAGGCCTACCGGGAAGATCCCCGCCCCATCATGGACGACTGCGGTTGCTATACCTGCCGCCATTTTTCACGCGCCTATCTGCGCCATTTGTACATGGCCAGGGAAATCCTATCTTCAAGGTTGAATACCCTGCACAACCTTCACTACTATTGCGGCCTCATGCGAAGGGCTAGGCGTGCGCTCGAAGAGGGGAGCTGGCCCGGGTTCCGTGACCGGTTTTTGCAACGATACAGGGCGGGACAACAGCCTTGACATCTTTCAGGAGACATCACCATGCGTAAATCCATTTCGAATCATCTTCTTGCCTCCATGTTCATGGCCACGGCCATGACGGGGACGGCTCACGCCGAAGGGGCGGCTGCGGCGGGCAGCGGCCTTGCATCGCTCGTACCCTTGCTGCTGATGTTCGTGATTTTCTACTTCCTGCTGATCCGCCCCCAGCAGAAGAGACTGAAGGCGCACCGTGCGATGATCGAAAGCCTGAAGAAAGGCGACAAGATCATTACCGGTGGCGGCATCTATGGCACCGTTCTCGATGTCAAGGATGGGCAGGTCAAGGTGGAAATTGCCGACGGGGTCCGCATCAAGGTCAAGCAGGACACCATTTCCAGCCTGGCCGACTGATAATCGGACTCGCTCAACAGAAAAAAACCGCAGAAGGGAACAAGGTTCATGCATAAATATCCAAGCTGGAAATACTGGTTGATCGCCCTCGTGCTCGTCGTCTCGATCATGGGTAGTCTGCCCAATATCATGCAGGTTCCATCCTGGTGGCCCGATGCCATGAGCAAACCCATGAGCCTGGGACTCGACCTCAAGGGCGGTGTACACCTTGTTCTCGATGTAGATGTCGACAAGGCCGTCGAGCACAGCGTCGAGGAAGACATCAGCCTCGTGCGTCAGGAGTTGCGCAAGGCCAAGCTTCGCTACCAGAAACTCGCCGCGAAGCAATCATCCATCGAGGTGAGCCTTAAGCGGAAGGAAGACGTTTCAGCCGCTGAACAACTGCTGGCCAAGGCGCTGCCAAGCTATGGCATCAGCCGCCAAGGCGAATCCGGCCTGCGCCTGGATCTGAAGCCCGATGTGGTTTCCGAAATCCAGAAATTCGCGATCGATCAAGCCATCGAAGTCATCCGAAGCCGCATCGACGCCCTGGGCACAACGGAGCCGGTCATCGTCAAGCAGGGGGAAAGGCGAATCCTCGTTCAGATTCCCGGCTATGAGGACACGGCCCACGCCAAGGAGCTGATCGGTCGCACGGCCCAGCTTGAATTCAAGCTCGTTGATGAGAAGGGGGATCTGCAGAAGGCCCTGAATGGCCAGATCCCGCCTGGCGACATCATCATGTACGGCCCCAAGGAAACCCGCAATGGCCGTACATACCGTCAACCCTATCTGCTGAAGAAGCGCACGGAGCTGTCCGGAACAGAGGTCGCCGATGCGCGCGTGTCCATCGATTCCCGCTTCAATGAATATGCCGTCACCTTGAAATTCAACAGCAAGGGAGCGCGCAAGTTCGACAAGCTGACAGCCGCACATGTCGGCGAGCGCTTCGCCATCATTCTTGAAGGCGTGGTCATGTCCGCTCCCGTGATTCGAGAAAGGATCTCCGGAGGAACCGCCCAGATCACGGGCAGCTTTACTCCCAAGGAGGCTCATGACCTGGCCATCGTGCTGCGGGCTGGCGCCTTGCCCGCTCCCGTAAAGGTTGTCGAGGAGCGCTCCATTGGACCAAGCCTGGGCCAGGATTCCGTGGAACAGGGCATGAACTCCATCATCATCGGCGCCATTCTGGTTCTGCTGTTCATGGTTATCTATTATCGGGCTTTCGGCCTCGTGGCCAACATCGCCCTATTGTTCAACATGCTCATCATTGTGGCCGCCATGAGCATGCTCGGCGCAACGCTGACACTGCCCGGTATTGCCGGTATCGTGCTGACCATCGGCATGGCCGTGGATGCAAACGTGCTGATCTTCGAACGCATTCGAGAAGAACTCCATCTCGGGAAAACACCCCTGGCCGCTATCGATGGCGGCTTCGACAAGGCCCTTTCCACCATCGTCGATGCCAACATCACGACGCTGATCGCGGCCATCGTGCTGTTCCAGTTCGGCTCCGGGCCGGTCAAGGGGTTTGCCGTCACCTTGTCCGTCGGCATTCTCGCCTCGATGTTCACGGCCATCATGGTGACCCGCGGCATCATCGCCTTCGCGACATCCAGACGTCAACGCATTGAAAAGCTGAGCATTTGAGGGATACGTCATGCAACTGATTCGACCGGATATCAACATCGATTTCATCGGCAGGCGTAAGTTGGCCCTTTTATTGTCCGGCCTGATGATCCTCATCTCGCTCGGATCCCTTGCTATCAAGGGGCTCAACTTCGGCATCGATTTCACTGGCGGAACGCTTGTCGAGGTGAAGTTCACCCAGCCGCCGGAGATTGGCGAGGTACGCAAGGCGCTCGTTCCGGCCGGGTACGGACATGCGGTCATTCAGGAATTCGGTTCCCCTGAGGAGATTCTGATTCGCGTGCAAAACCGGGAGGGTGAGGAAACCTCCAAGATAAGCACGGCCATTCTTGATGCCCTGCATGCATCATTTGGGGCAGATGCCGTTGAGATGCGCCGAGTCGAATACGTTGGCCCCCAGGTCGGCAAGGAATTGACCCGCGCGGGCATTCTTGCCGTTCTGATTGCAATGGTGGCCATTCTGCTCTATGTAACCTTTCGATTCGAATTCCGCTTTGCGCTGGGCGCGGATGCGGCCCTGCTGCACGACATCACCATTGTGTTGGGGCTTTTCTCGATCACCGGCAAGGAATTCACGCTACCGGTGATTGCTGCCCTGCTCACGGTCATCGGCTATTCGCTGAACGACACCATCGTCGTCTTCGACAGAATCCGCGAGAACTTCGCCGCCAACCGCAAGAAGAAAAACCCCGAGGGCGAAGCCACTGTAGCCAACAAGGCAATCAATCAGACCCTGGCGCGGACCCTGATGACCTCGTTGACCACCCTGCTGGTCGTGCTGGCCCTGTTCTTCCTCGGGGGAGAAGTCATCCATGATTTCGCGTTCGCCCTGCTCGCGGGCATTCTTGTGGGCACCTACTCCTCCATTTACATCGCCAGCCCGCTGATGTTGAGCCTGGCTGGACGTTTCAAGATCACGAGCGAGGAAGACATCAAGGAATTGGAGGCAAGGCCCTGAGCACATACATTCCCGGGGATATCAGCCCGCAGATCGACTCGGAGACCCATCTATTCACGGGTTACGGCATGACATGGTTCCGCATCAACCAGGTGCGCTACGATTCGGGGCTGATGCTGCATGAGGGCAAGGTCATCGCCCCATGGGGGCCGAATCGCATCGGAGAATTGACCGTCTCCCATCTGGAGTTGATTCTGGAGAATCAACCTTCCTTGCTGCTGATCGGAACCGGAAGACTGACCAGCTTCCCCTCACCGGACGTCGTGGAACTGCTGCGCGCCAACCATATCGGCCTCGAATGCATGGACTCACGCTCTGCCGCAGGCACTTACAACATCCTCGTCGGTGAAGGGCGTCCGGTTTCCGCCGCCATGCTGCTCCCCGGGGCCGAATAAACCCACCATGGCGAGCTTCGAACTCTGCTGCAAGGCCCATTTTTCTGCCGCCCACCTGCTCCGCGGCTATGACGGCGATTGCGCTCGCCTGCATGGTCACAATTGGCATGTGCGGCTGTATGTGAAATGCGAACAGCTCGATGAACTCGGCATGGGTATTGACTATGCCATCTTGAAGAGGGAGCTCAAACAGGTGCTGGACCGCTGGGACCATTACCACCTGAACGATATCCCGCCATTCGACCGCATCAATCCGACAAGCGAGAACGTGGCAGCGGAGCTTTACAGGCAACTTAGCCCGCGCCTGGAGAATGAGCGCCTGAGCATCTCGCGCATCGAAATTGCAGAAACCTGCACGGCCTCGGTCACCTACTGGCCGTGATTACTTCCATGCGTTTCCCTGCTAGCATGACGCCATGAGCAGTCCAAACCGTCGACTGTACAGGGTTCAATTCATGAACCAGGGCAAAATCTACGAACTGTACGTTCAAAGCGTCGGTTCCTCATCCATGCTCGGCTTCATCGAGATCAGCGGCTTTTCGTTCGGCGAAAAATCTTCGCTCGTGCTCGACCCGACTGAGGAAAGCCTGAAGAGCGAATTTTCGAATGTGAAGCGCTCATTTATTCCCATGCACTCGGTCATTCGCATTGACGAGGTTGACAAGCGGGGCAAGGCCAAGGTCATTGAAACCAGCGGGGAGGGCAAAGTCGCCCACCTTCCCTTTTCGATGTTCAACCCCGTCGCTGGCAATAACCCGGAAAACTGAGCCCCGCCATTCAACTGGTGACTGCCGCTGGCACCGGTTAGGTAAAGCTCAGCCTTTCTTCCTGCGGTGCCAATAATGAAAGAACACGGCCAAGGCGAGACCAAACAGGCCGCCAAGCAGTGCCAGGCCGCCAAGAGCAGCAAGCCCGGTCCACAGCATGGAATGCTCGCCCATGGCCTGCTGATGGGTGCGCGCCTGCCATACAACGTAGACCAGAAGAACCAACCCAAGCAGGCAGCTTGTGCCATAGAATCTCATCTGGCGCCCCCAGGTGCGCGACAGGCGTTTCCGAAGGCAATCAGGACACAAGCCGGCATCCGAACCCCTGACCGAGTATGACCGGCTACACTCGCTGCATGTATGCATATCCCCTCCTGTGAACGAACGCATGAAAACGGGGGGCATGAAAGCCCCCCGTTTCCGTGCCTGGATGCGATTTAAGCGCGTCGTTTACTGACGGACGGGCGAACGCGGATTGCCCGGAGCAACCGGACGAGCCACGGTCAGGAAGGCGGCGACATTCGCAATGTCCTCATCCGTCAACCGACCCGCAACGGCGCGCATCTGGCCCATGTAGTCATTGACGCGGACGGCATCATCCATGGACTCGGCATCGGCTGCGGACAGCGACTTGCTGCCATAGGCGCGCCAACCCTCGCGGAAGGCTTCCAGCTCATGCTTCAGGTAGGTATAACGCTGGCCACCGATGGCCGGATACAGCCGACCAGCACTACGTCCATGGAAGCCATGGCAGCTCTGGCAAGCCGGCACACCATGATCGGGAGCACCGAACTCGGCGATCATCTTGCCCTTGGCCGGGTCTCCAACCGACGGGTCATCCTTGGCCAGCTTGTCGAGATCGGAACCGATGAATGGCGTCTTCAGCGTATGCACGTAAGCAGCGACATCCTTCATCTCCTGCTCGGTCAGGCCCGCGGCGATATCGTTCATCTGGAACATCGTGTTGTCCTTGCGGATACCCTTGGCGAAGTCAGCCAACTGCTTGAGGATGTAGGTGTCAACCTGATAGGCCAATCGAGGCGTGCCCATGTCATCGCTGCCAAGACCGTCGATGCCGTGACAACCCTGACACGCCGGGACATTGTCGCCCTTGCCGTTCTGATAGATCTTCCGGCCATTGTCCACATCGCCGGTCACCTCACCGGCGCTGGCAAGCACTGGCACGGCCAAGAAAGCCGTGATGGCTGCCATTCCCATCGTCATTGTCAACCGTTTCATGCATTTCCCTCCTGAAATATTACGTCCCTTACTTAATTCTTGTTCCGGTCTTCCTGGCGCCGAATTGCAGCAATGTATCCGATCGCCGCGATGACCCCCAGCGTCACAAAGATTACCAGATACATGCTCAGAACCGTTCCAGTCTGGAACCCCGTCGAAGCCTCGATAAGATGAGCAAGCATTACCGCACCTCCCTATTCATTTCTAAAAATGGCATCCTGCATACTGGATTCAAAAAGGCAAGCCGGAAATTAATTTTCCTTAATGGCCCTCCCTACTTTGGCTCAATCAGCAAGGCCCCGGTCAGAAAGACGAACAGCCTCACCAGTACAATGCCCCTACTCTGAACGCGGTGATTCTGTCGGCTATGCTCTTGTTGTGCAAGCAGTTGTTTACCCGCCTGGACCTGCAGCACATAGAGCGCATACAGGGTCAGCACCAGGAACAGATGCGCCCAGACCAGGAAGGAAAAAAGCTCCCCCTCATCAATAAGGCGCCGCTTCCAGTCATGGGTGAGATACAGCCAGACGGGAAACAGCACATCAAAGCCGATGACCAGCCCCATGAGCATCACATGCAATCGATGGCGCTTTCGCCACAGCCAGGCAAGCCCCATGACGAGAAAACTGAGCATCACCAGCACGACAGAAACAGGCATGCGCGGCAGTCTAGTCATCCACGAGCGGACAGACCAGATGCATCGCCGCTTGCACCGCCGTCCGTGGCCGCTATGCTGCCAGCGCTATGAATCAACCAGATCAAGCTTCCCATCATGAACATCGCTACCTGGTCAAGTTTCTGATCATGTCCGTGTTGTCATTCTTCATCGGCACGGTTCACGGTCTTCTCCAGGTCATTCCGGCCGTTCGCTCCTGGCTGGATTCCATCGGCAGCCCCTACGGCGGCCCGGGACACATGATCGACCCGCTGGCCCACGCCCACATCAATCTCGTCGGCGGCGTGACCATCCTTGGCATGGCCGTCACCTATTACATGCTGCCCAAGGTCACCGGCAAGCCGATTCACTCGCACCGCTTGGCCGAGCACTCCTTCTGGTGGACCACGGTTGGCGTGCTATCCTTCTATACGGCCCTGCTGATCTTCGGTATCGTTGAAGGAAACCTCTGGCTGAGCGACCCGGCCAGCATTCCATCCGTTCACCGCTTCTACGGTCCGGTCATCTCCATTTCGGCCAGCATCCTGGCCATAGGCTTCTGGGTCTATCTGGCCAATGTGCTGCTGACCTTGAAAGATATCTACAGGGGGGCAGACTCGCCCTCATGAGACTGGACTGCGGTTGCCCTTCGGAATGGCCAGACTGGCATGGAAAGGACATCGATTTGGGCGGTTGGCTGGTGCACGAGCAAGCCGTTCCGATGTTCCTTCACATGCCCATCGGCTTCGAGGCATGCCTGGACCGCCAGCATCAGGATATCAGTCGCTTGGGTCTGGAGGAGCAGTGGCCCGGCTTCGTGCTGGCCAAGACGGGCATGTTTCGAGGCAGAATCTATGCCCTGCTGGCTGACGATCATTCGCCGGCCAGGCGCATCAAACGCCTGAAGAACCCGTTCATGATCCGCTGCCGCCTGTTCAAGGGTGAGGTCCACCAGATCAAGCAGGCCATACGCGAGATGCAGTCCGAGCTATTTGACGAAGGCAAGCGTCCAACCGAACTGTACCTGAGTTACCTGACCTGCCCCCGCTGCCGCGAGGATCGCGGTGGCACCCAGATCATGATCATTCGCCACTGGTTGAGAAGCCCCAAGCTGGAAGCCCGGATTCGACAGCGTTCAGCGAAGTGAGTCCGCCTGCTGCGCCAGATAGGCGATGATATCCTGGCGATCGCGCTTTGAGAGCGGAGGAAGCTGCATTTTCGTATTCAGCTTGACGGCCCTGGGATTGCGCAACCAGAGATCAAGCGCGCTGGCCGACCACTCCTGAAACGGCACGCCCTCGATGGATGGCTTTCGCCCGTAAACGCCCAGCAGGCTCGGGCCAATGTGCGTCGAGGGCGCGTCAAGGTGGTGACACGGCGAACAGCGCACCTTGGCCACAATCGCGCCTCTGGCCGCATCGGCAGCGCTTCCGCATGGGGGCAGCAACAGCAGACCCAGGCACATGCCGAGGAGCAGGCTAGTTGCGTTCAACAGCGTCCCCCTGAAGAGCAGGCGTACCGACAGCGAGCGGAAAGACGAGTTCAGCTTGTTGCTTCTGTCCGCGAATCAGTTGCACGTACAGATGTTCGCGCCCCGGATCTTCAACGGGGAGCGCACGCCGATAGACGCCCAGTGCGCCATCCGGCATGGCCTGACGCCAATCACCACTGTGCTCGGTCCGAACATTCACGATCAGGTCGGAGATGTAACCACGCTTAGCGCGGTTCACGATGACGATGAACTCGTTCATGCCCTGGCGAGGGAGTTCAGGACGCGATTCGACCTCGACGGTCAGGTCCTGCCATTGCTTGGCCGGCGGCTTCCAGGCCTGTTCGTTCGACGAGCAGCCAGCTAGAAATCCCCCCATGAGCAAAATCAACAGCCAGAAGGATACCTTCCTCATCGCCCATGCTCCGCCTTGGCATATTCGAGCAGATAGTCCTTGATCTTCTCCATGTCCGCAGCCGGGATCGGCCCCAGCCCACGCTGCACACGATGCTGCTGCATGCGGGCGATCACGAAGGGCCATTCCCTTGCAACGTGAACCGTCGGCTTCGGCGGGGCATGGCAGGATGAGCAGTGTTCCGCAAAAACCCTGAATCTCTCGCCATCCATTTCCGGATAGGCAGGGACGGCGGGACTTTCCTGAGTGCAGGAAGCAAGCAACGACGCCAGCAGCAGGCCACTGAAGGCAGTCATGCTATTTGGAAGCATCATCTTCGTCCCGTTCCTGATCGCTATCCAGTCGACCGGCACGCTTGGATCCGTAAAGCGTGGTCATGAAATAGATGAAGCCGCCTGCGATCAGCAAATAAGCCACGGCCGCGACATGCCCCCAGGTGAACCAAGGCCTTGGATGGTCCGGCCTGTCGCCCCAGAACGGCAGGGTCAGACCGAAAGCGACCAGCAGCACAGCGAGGATGATGGCGAAGAACCATGCCGGAACGCGACGCTGGGACTCTGGAATCTTCTCCACCAGTTCCCAATCCTCCAAACCTCTCTTCCTGCGGCGTTCTTCATCCGATGCATAGCCGAAATGGTCCTCCGGTATCTCGCCCCACTTGCTGTTGACCGGTCCGACATCCCGAGATTCGTCTGATGACTTCTTCTTTTCTTCCATTGGATCGCTACCTCACAGCCCCTGCTTGCCACCGCCATTGGCATAATGGCGAAGCTCGTAATCATCCGACCAGCCGTCCTCTGAAGCAACGACAATATTGAACCGGTGCAGGCCCTCGGGCATGTTCTTGCTCAAATGCAGCCCGACGTTCACCCTCCCGGCCTGATCAAAATGCACCCTGCTGCGCTCCAGCCGGTACAAAGAGGAATCCAGCCCATCGACGCGCACCGACAGATCCTCGGGCCGGTTCAGCTTCCAGGCAATGTTGATCGTGTAATCGCGTACATCGCTGCCCTGCCAGCGGTCGCTGCGATAGACCGTGAACGAGGCCGGCGCATACTGCGTAATGCCATAGGCAAACATCAGCAGACCCAACAATGTAAAAGCCGTGGCAGCCTTGGCGCGGCCGAAAAAGGAGCCCAGCGCGCCTCGCGACCTGCCCTTCCAT
Organism: Mariprofundaceae bacterium; assembly: GCA_015488115.1. Classification (GTDB taxonomy): domain Bacteria; phylum Pseudomonadota; class Zetaproteobacteria; order Mariprofundales; family Mariprofundaceae; genus J005. Next base: position 14,095 of record WFOK01000016.1, on the reverse strand, counting down.
TCATCCCCCAGCTTCAGGCGCAACAGCCCCGGGCCCTGCATCTTCCTGCTCCGCACATGAAGCTCATCGCAGGCCACAATGCATTCACCACAGTTGACGCAACTGTCAAACAGCTCGGGCTTGCGCGGATCAAGATCGAGAAAGCAGGCATCCATGCAATAATGACAATGAGCGCAATCCTCAGCGCGTGATGCGTCATAGGAAACATGCAGGGTGTCCCTAGTCTTGAACGAATGCTGCCAGACACGGTAGATACACATGTACTTGCACAACAAATGTCGAATGACCGCAATATCGATAAACATCACGGCCACGACCACGAAATAGATCCAGTGTAATGAATCCGCCAGGGCCGGATCCTCCCGGAACGTGACAAAAGACCAGATAGCTTCTGGCGGATAGAAGTAAAACAGCGGAATCAGAGCATAGAACATGGCCGCAGCCAGCAGCAACATGCCCAGCACAAGATAATTGAGCAGAGACTTCCGGCGCCTGGCCACCTCCATCCTGCTGCCATCCAAGCTCATCATCCGGGCCTTGCGGCCAAGCAGACGCTCGGTCAGGTGATTGGCCCATTCGGACACTGTGTTCTGTGGACACATCCATCCACAAAACACGGCGCCCACCAGAGAGTACATCATGACCAGCAGACTGGCCACAAAAATCCAGAACCCCATGACAATGAAGATATCGGAGAACCAAATCTGCCGATCGAGCATGACAAAGGAGCCCGAGACGGGATCGATGCGAAACAGGCCCGAGGCGGGAATGGCAATGAGCAGGACAAGGGTCAGCAACTGGCTCAGGCGTCGCGCAGGATGCAGAAAACTAGCGCCGGGAACGCGCGGCTCCTCGCGAACCGGAATCTGGTTGAGTGCATTGCCGGCAGACATATCAGCAAATACTAATGTAAACCGGAGCGGACATCAATGGTGAGCGGAGCGACGGCTGCCAGCCGGTCATGCCATCGCCTGGCCTCCGAGACATGGCCGTCCTCCTGGCTCAGCAGCCACATCTCGCGCAACGCGCCCTCATGCCAAGGATACACATCCAAGATCTTCATCAAGGCCTGCCTGCGCGTCAGCCCGGAGGGAAGACCGTACCGCAGGGAAGCAAACATACGATCGGCGAGCAGAATGCTCGGCCATCGGTCTTTCCCATTTGCGCGCTTGGCCAGCCTCGCATAAGCAACGGCCTTGTGCTCATCCCCTTGCAGCTCGGCAAGCCACATGCGCACATCCAGGGCACTGCCAGCCCGGGCCCGAACCAAGGGGGGACGATGCGAAGCGTCTGCATGCCAGAAGCGCAGGACCGCTTCATCGCTCGCACGCCATTGCAGCAGCCAACCCCACATGGCGATCATGTCCACACCGCCCTCATAGCGCACCCGCGGCAATGCGTATTCAATGACGGGGGACCATTCATCCTGCAGGGGAACCTCTTGCAGCCATTTCCCGGGAATCTCCCCCCAGCAGCGACCAAGCCATGTCCATAGCCCTTCATGTCCGCCGGCATCCCCCTCGAGCAGGGCATGTTGCCGCATAAGCCTTGCGACCGTGGATGGGGGGCCCTTGAAACCGACCATGGCCAGTCGATAGCCATCGATGAACACGACCGCATGCCCCGAACCAAAGGCCTTCAGAAAGGTTGCCAGAATCACCTTCAGAGAACGTACATCAAACTGGTTGAGCGCAAGCCATTGCACGAACACCCCATGGTCCGTCAGTCGGGCGCGAACCCTTCGAAACTGTTGCAGCGAAAGAAGATTGGCCCGACCTGCCATATCCGGATGGAACAGATCGCCCACAATCACATCATAGGTCTCCATGCCCGTGCGCAAAAAACGACGCCCGTCATCGACGATGATCTGCATTTGATCCAGAATGCCCGCGTTGACAGGCCTGAAATAGGTGCCGGCGGCCAGGATGGCGCCTTGCGAGAGCTCAACGCTCACGCGCTTTCTAAGACCGGGAAACGCCAGGGATCCTGATGCCGTGATTCCCGTACCGAGCCCCAGAAACAAGATGCTTTCAGCCCCTGGATGCAACAGCAGCGGCAACCGGGACTGATTCTTCTGAACGACGACCGCCAGAGGGTCACTCGAGGCATCCATGCGCTGAAGGTCGGAAAGAAGAAGGCGTTGCCCATCAGCTCGCTCCACGACATGTGTAAGTGCAATGGCATCCTCGTATACGGAGAGATCCTTCACATCCTTCAGGCGGGGCAACAGATCGGCCACGGGAGGCCAGTGCATCACCGGCCAGGCAAGTAAGAGCAAAGCGGGCAAGAACATCCATAGTCTTGGCTCATGCGCCCATCGCATGCCAGCCGCGAAGACCAGCACGGCTGCAAGGATCAGGGCCATGGGGCTGCCAAGGACTGGGATCAATGCAAAACCGGCCAGCATGGCGCCAACGGCGCCACCGATGCTGTTGGCTCCATACCACCAGCCGCCTCCGGAGGGATCCCCACCGGAGAAGCGCCGGTTGAGCATCGGCAACCAGGCACCAAGCAGCAACGTGACCGGCAATGTGCAGCCCGTGATGGCCAGGGCCTGCGTCATCAGCGCAATGGGAAACGAGGGGAACGATGTCGCAGCAATCCACTGACCAAGCAGAGGAAGGGCATAGAGACTGGCAATGGCCGCCGTGGCAATGAGCAACGGAAATGACTTGAACCAGAAAGGCGCTTGCAACCGCCGACCCAACACTCCTCCCAGCCCAATGCCTGCAAGATAGACAAAGAGCAGCACGGCCAGCACGTATTCGGTGCGTAACAACAGTGTCCCAAACAGGCGTGACCAGAGCACCTCGAACATCAGGGCCGATGCACCGATCAAGGCATAGGCCAGGAGATCCGGTACCGGTGGTCGAACAGCGGATGCGCCCCCCCCATGCTCGTGCCTGTCTTCCGCACGTGTATCGGCTTCCCTGCTCAAGAACCATGCAGAAAAGGACAGAAAAAGCCCTACGGCCGCAGTGAGCCAAAGGCTGTGACGCCAGCCCAAGGCAGGCAACAGCCACAAAGGCAACCATGCCCCCACGGCGCCGCCCAAAGCATTGCTTCCGTACATGATCCCCACATCGATCCTGAAGGCTCGCGCTCCCGCCAGAGCCATTGGGAAGGCAAGCCCCATGAGCAGAGCGGCCGGCAGCAGCAGCAGGAGCACCCCCGCGCCCTGAAGGGCATGCCAGCTGCCCAATGGAAGGCCGGCACCCAGATGAAGCAGGAACGAGTCCAACCTGGGCAACAGCAGCGGAAGGATCATGGCATACAAGGCCAGCCCGCCCTCGATGAGAGCCAAAGTCGAAAGACCGCGTCGCGCGGAAAAGCGCACAGCAGACCGCGTGCCCAGAAGGCTGCCCAGTCCCAAGCCGGCCATGAAGGCCGTCACCGTGAACACAACGCCAAACGAGCTGATGCCGTACATCAGCGACAACATGCGCATCCAGAGGATTTCGTAGGCCAGCGCGGTCATGCCGGTTCCGGCATAGACAGCGACCAGCAGCCAGTGTGGATTCATGCGATTGGCCTGCTGATGCCCGTCGGGAAAGCTAGTAGGGCCAGAACCAGACGATGGAGGTCACGGCATGTGCAATGGCCAGCGTCAGGCTCAAGCCGGCCAGAATCATGTGTGGCACGAACACTTCCTTGCCAAAAGCAGCCATGGCGATGCCAAAACCGCCGGTTGCCAGCAGCAACACGAGCAAGGCCAGCCCCATCAGAAACAGGATCTCGTGCTTCCGTTTGGTTTCAATACGGCGCTGGGGACTGAGTTCATCCTCGCCAACGAACTGTTGAATCATGGCCTCAGGCGAGACCTGCTGGGCGGGAGCGGACGCAGCCTGTCCGGACATCGGAGCTGCGCCGCAAAACAGGATGAGCAGCAAAACAAGGCTACGAAGTCTTCTCATCGCTCTCGTCCTCCTCAGCATCACGTTTCATGGCTTGCCGGACATAGATGATGGCCGAGAGAATCATGGGCGCAAAAACAAGGAAAAACAAAAACACGAACACCAGCCATGGAGTGTCGATGGTCACATGCAGAAAGCGGTAGCTGTCCACGGCCATGGCTGGCTGGCTGAACAGCAGGAACAATGCAAGCATCTCCAATTGCACAAGTCGTTTCATCTCTGCTCCTTTGCCTCCTCTGCATCCATGGCGCAGCGGAAGCCAAAAAAGTCCGAGGCATAGTTTGGCAAGGCATAATTGCGGTGATATGTCGTCGTGGAGAAAGGATCGCTCTTCCACGAGCCACCGCGCATGACGCGATAGACAAGCTCCTCCTTCTCATCCGAGCCACGGTGATAATTCGGGTCGATCTCCTTGGCCTGAAACACTTGGTCGCTGGCCGGAGAGTCCGGATAGGGAGCAAAAACATCGGCCACCCATTCCTGCACATTCCCCGCCATGTCCATGACACCATACGGGCTTGCGCCCCCCGGATAGGCATCAACCGGTGTCGTATGTCCTACCTGATAATAGGTATTCAGGTTCTGTGGCACCAAGCGATTGCCCCAGGGCCATCGCCGCCCGTCAGTGCCTCGCGCGGCCTTTTCCCACTCTGCCTCGGTCGGCAGCCTTTTGCCCACCCATGCGCAGTAATCACGGGCATTGTACCAGGAAACCATGGTCACCGGATGCATGAGCAGGCCCTGGGGTATCTTGCCATCCCGCCAGTTCAGCGGCGGCCGGTAATGCTTGGCCGCGACAAAGCGCGCATATTCGGCCTGGGTCACGGGATACTTGTCGATACGGAAGGCCTTGACGAACACCTTGTGTTTTGGCCGGTTGGCCTCATTTGAGCGCGGGTCGTCCGTGCCCATTTCGAACACGCCAGCCGGGATATAGATCATCTGATCGAGTTCGCTCCATTGGGCATCATTGAGCAGCGAGGCAGCTTCACCCCGCGTGTAGCTGACCCAGGTAGAGCTGTCGCGCTCGTTGGCCTCCTGCAGATAAATCTCCTCGCCTGCGGCTCGAATGTGTTTCTCCATCTCGGCCGGGTCATAACTCGCCTTGGCACGCATCTCATCAAGCCTGAGCGAACCCAGCTTCATGACATGAAGCGACCCTCCCACCATGGCCGCCGTGATGCAGACAACCAGCGTAGCCGTTAGCCAGCGCTTGCGCCGCTTCAGTTCGCGCGCATCCAGGTGCGGCCTGCGATATCGCTTCATGAATGTCCGGGTGGATTGCCCTCATCCTGATCCGGCAATGGAACGGAATCGGCGCGCCTGAAGTTCGGATTGTCCCAGGAAAAAAACCTTCTGGTCAGTAATTCGCCGATGAAGCCACCGACAGCACAGAACTCCATCTGCAAAATGACAAACATGATCCAGATGGCCCATGGAAGCAGATGCACACCCTCGGGCAAGGCCTGCGTGTGCAGATAGGACCAGGACATGATCAGTGCGGGGGGAAAATGCGCCAAATACTTGCCACCAAAGCCATAAATCACACCGACGACGATGCCCGTGGCCACGGGCAGCACGCTCATGGCCAGCACCCAGTCAAGGCCGAAGCCATGCATGCCGCGGTACCATTCGAGATGCACGTCAAGCAGAGCCAGGCCGCCCTTATAGGCGGCCATACCAAGCCCCAGCGCCAGCAGACCGCGCACCCAGTAAGGCGCCCAGGAATCGGCGGTCAGCCGAGGCTTCGTTTTCTTGCTTGGGCTTCGTTGCTGCATGCTTGTCCTCATTGTCCAGTCAACTTGGCCCGCTCGGCCTTGCGAACCTCATCAAGGTACCAGTCGCGCACCTTCAAGCTTGCAAAATACCGGGCCAAGATACGCCTCTCCTTTTCATCCAGATCGGCATAGGACGGCATCTTATATTTGTCCTTCAAGCGCGTGGGTAAAATGGCCTGTGGGTTCTCAGCAGAAAAGTAGCGGTATAGCCAATCCTCGCTGCGCAGCGACCCAATACCATCCAGACTCGGCGCTGGCACATTCTGGTACACGCTCTTGACCGACCATATTGTATGGCAATTACGGCACTGAAGCTTGCGGTACAATTCGCCACCCGCCCTTTGAAGTTCCGCGTCCGCCGTGGAGTAAAACGGAAGCTCCTGCCGCGCCTTTCTGTTTTCGGCCGGATGCATGATGCCCTGAATCGTGGCATAGATCAGCAAGCCGGCGAACAATAGAATGGCCGTTGTGACCACGGTCATCCAATTGATGCGTTCAAGCATATTTAGCTGTTGCGTTCGGCCTCTTTTTGAGCAAGGACTTCCTTGCGCCTGGCCTCCTGCTTCTTGACAACCTCCTGGTATTTGGCGAATTCGGCCGGATCCATCTTGTCCCTGTCATTGTCATCGAACACCAAATACTTGATGTCCTCGTCGAACTGTTCGTTGCGGGCAGCCCAGCGTATGCCAAACACGACACCGATCAGAATGCATGCCCCGCTGATCAGCCAGATATAGATGGTCCAGCCATCCTGTAGTTCTATGCCAAACATCGACACCTCCGTGGGTCGTGGATTGTCAGCTCAAAAAAGGATGCCGTCAAGCAGTTGCACGGCCGCAAACAGGATGGCTGCGATCACGCCCACGATGATCCACCCGAACAGCATTTTTTCACCGGTCTTGACCTTTTCCCCTTTCTTCGGTCGGAAATGCGCGAACATGATGCCGACAAACACGGCAATCGCGATCATCATGAACACAAAGATGCCCACACTGTAGGAGTGCGAGCGCATGCTCTCGATGCCGAGATCGAAGCTCTGCGAGCCTGCGGCCCAGGCCGACACGGGCGCTAGCAAAATGGGCAGCAATGCGGCAAACCATCCGTTCATGCTTCCTCCTCGTGCAGAAATGGAGATAGGCTACAAAAAAAAGCGCTGCCCGCCAGGGCAGCGCTTTCCGTTCATCAGCGCGGCATCAGAAGATGTTCTTGCGCGGATCCGGCGATCCCTTCTTGTGTTTGTCGACAAAGAAGCTGTACAACACCGGACCGACAAGGGCGATGAGAATCACCAAACCGGCTGCAAACTGTGGGTTGTCCATATCAATCATCGTACCTTCCTCCTCTTAGATTAGTGCGCAATCGAGTGATCCGGCCGCCATGTGAACGGAGGCAGGCGCTTGACTGCAATGATCACGGAAAGGCAGAACACGATGAACCACCAGCATGCGACCGTATAGCCTTTATCCCACCATGGCTGCTTCGCAATCACGGTGCCATCAGGCTGGATGTTGAAGAAGTTGGACTTGATCACTTCCGGTCCGACGACAATGTATTCCTCAAGATCCACGCCTGCGGTCTGAAGCTCCACGATCTGCGGCGCGATGATCTTCAGCTGATCCATGGAAATCGGATGCTGTTCACGCTGGAACGTATACTTCGAGTCGAAATGCGCCAGCGCGTCCTCGATCATGGCCATCGCCTTGTCATTACGCTCGTTGTACGGAAGCGAAGTGTCGTTGATGACCTCCTGCACGGGCTCACTGTTCAGCAGCGCAACGTAGTCCGCGTAGATAGCGGCCGTTGGTCGCTGACCATAGAGCGGAAACGTGATGGCCATGGCCGTGAAGTAGGTCAGCAGCAGCAGACCGATGACCGGGCGCGGCAGGGGATTGTTGTTCTCGGCGATGCCGCCAAGGCTTTCGCCCTCCCAAAGGTCTTTCGCCCGCTGGTTTTCATCTTCCGTTGTCAGTGTATGTAGCGGCCGTCTTAATGTCCAAGCCATGTCTATCCTCCCCTTATTTCAGATTCAGAACAAAGTCGATGAGCTTGCGTGCCTCGCTGTCGGGGGCCGGTTCCGGCACCTCAGGCGGATAGACACGGTTGCCCTTGGCATACTCGAGATACTCGCGGTCCCATGCCTCCAGGTCGATGGGGTTGCCGTTGGCATCCTTGTCACCCCAGAGGTAATCATAGCGAGGCATGATCGAGTGTGGCTGCACAAGGCGGGGGTTGAAGAAGTGCATGGTCATCCACTCCCGAGAGCTGTTGCGCGAACCGACATGCAGCAGATCAGGTGCCTTGCGGTCGGAGCCGAACGTGGTCGGCGATTCGCCATTGAAGTCACCCACAAGCGGCGGACGCCCGAAGGTCTGCCAGTCCTGGGTCTGCTCCGGCAGCAGCGTATGGCACCACCAGCAACCCTCGCGGATAAACATCGTCTTGCCGGCACCGGCATAGATCTTCTGCTCGGCGGCATTCAGCACGGCATCGACCTGCCAACCGCGTGTAGCCGTGGCATTCTCGATGTAAGGAACGTCATCCTCGGTCGTCTGCACCAGAAAGACGGCGCCGGCTTCCTCGGAGGCCTGATCAATCTTGCCCAGCTCCACGGAGGCCTTCTGCACGTCGTCGCCAAGGATGTTATCATGGGTTAGACCATTCGGAAAATGGGTTCCAGCCGGGAACACATAGGCCGCCGTTTCATCGATGGCCTCGCCGGTCATCGGATCCTTGTTCAGGATGACCTTGATCGGCTTGTCCTTACCCTGCAGGAATGGATCGTAGTAGTTGAAGCCGCTCTCCCAGCCATAGGTCAGCTGCTTCTCAAGCGCCTCCTTGGTTGATGACATCGACGAGATGTCAATGCTTGGCAAAAAGATGGTAACCGTCATCGAAAAGCTCAATGCGATACCGAACATCCAGCATCCTATCTTATACTCTCTAAAAGCCACGGATTCTCCTCCCTATTCTGTTGATAATTCCCTTTGGCCATCCGGCCCGGGCCGCCCCCGGGCCGGAGCCTATCTATCAGCGTGTGTACGCAACCTCAGCGGGCTGGCGTCCAGCAGGCACCGGGGTACCGGCACGCGCCGTCATGACCATATTGTACAGCCAGACGATGTTGCCGAAGAACACCATCGTTCCACCCAGCCAGCGGACAACCATGTACGGATGTTCACCAATGACCACATCCATGTACGGCACCTCGTAGATCTTGGCCGCACCCTGGATCAGGCCAGCGATCGTCATCGACACCCAGTACAGGGAGAAGCCGATCAGAAGCATCCAGAAGTGGAAGTTGGCCAGCGATGAGGAATAAAGCTTGCGGCGCAGCAAGACCTGCAGGCCGTAGTACACCGCTGCCGCCTCGGCAAACGTCGAGAAGCCGAGCAGGGCCAGGTGGGCGTGCGCCACGATCCAGCCGGTGCCATGGATGTACCAGTTGATCGCGCGCGTCTGCTGGAAACCACCCTGCATGTTCAGCGGAATGGCCAAGAGAACGCCAGTGATCGTGAACTTGATCTCGATGTTCTCCACGAACATGGCCCACTTGCCCTGCATGGTCAGCAGAATGTTGCAGACGTAGGCAATGGCCGGCACGAGGATCAGCACGCCCTCAACCGAGGCGAACGACTTCAGCCACTCCGGCAGCGGAGAGCTCATCAGATGGTGAGCAGCCGGCGTGGAGTAGAACACGACGATCGACCAAAAGTGCAGGTGTCCTACACGGTGCGAATACAACGGGTTGCCCGTGATCTTCGGCACGATGTAGTAGGTGATCGCAGCCGCCACCGGCGTGATCAGAAGACCCAGGATGTTGTGCGCGAACCACCAGGTCATGTAGGCCTCGTTCAGACCGGTCAGGTGGAACCATTCCGGAAGATTACCGATCAGGAACACGATCACGGTCATGAACATGCAGGCGCCGAAGAACCAGTTCGTCGTATAGATGCCCTGCGTGCGACGATTCAGGATCGTCATCCACACGTTCAGCGCCCACGGCAGCACCATGACAAACGCGATGTACAGGTCAATCGGCCAGATATGATCGGAGTACTCGCGGCCCGATGTCACACCAGACCAGAGCAGGGCCAGGGCGAGGCACAGCCCCACGTTGTACAGCAGACAGTTCCATACACCAAGCTTTTCGCTCCACAGCTTGGTGTTGCCGAGCGCCGGCGTGATGTACATCATGGAGGCGGCGAAGGCCATGGCGATCCAGCCGAAGATCACGGCATGCACGTGCACCTGGCGCATGTGGCCGAACTGCAGCGCATAGGAGCCATGGAAAAAGTCCGGAAAAGCGAGCTTGGCCGCATTGAACGAGCCCAAGCCGGTTCCGATGATGAACCAGGCAATGGACGATACAGCAAAGAATACGGCCGCAGTTCCCTGCGGTATATCCTCCTCTTTGGCGAATAAGTATTTCAGCATTGTTGAAAAGACCCCCTAGTTAGATTTCTCTGATTATTCGTCGCGCGTTGTCTCGTCATGCTGGCCCGGCATCAGCAGATACCATGCGAACCACATACTCGAGAATGCCAGCAAAACACCCAGAATCGATGCAATCGTGTCCATTCCTTACTCCTCCTGAATCCCTTCAAGCAATGCATGCTGCTTGAGCGCATACCCCAGAATCAATACAAACGCAAAGCCGAAAATGAACATGATCCAGTCCGCCACACCTTGATAGGTGAAGGGATCATAAGGATCCATGAACCACATGCCCGCCTCATCAAACGGACCACGCCCCACGGCCAACAGGAACGCAACGGTAAACACGGAACCGTTGCCCATGCCGGTCACGAAACCGGCGACGATGGTCAACCATATCGAACTTTTCACGTCAACCCTCCTCTCTTGCTCTCCTAGAATTCAAACATGAATTCCCTTTAATAATCCCGCAAGCTATCCTTAATCCAATTCATGTCAAGACCATGCAACAAATACCGAGGATTCCGTGGCACCCCTTCAAAGCCTTGAGCCGCAAGGCGTTTCGCTGCATCTTTGCGTCATGAGGGAAATACTGCTCTTTGGCATCAGCGGACTGGCCGGCCTGTTCATCTTCGGTTATTCAGTGCACATGTTCGTCGGCGGCCTGGTCAGCGAGCGCACGGAATTCTGGCTCATCACCATCGTCGTCCTGATCGCCGCAGCGATCATGGGCTACTTCTTCTGGGATATCCTTCGGCGCCAGGGACGCAGCTAGGCCACTTGCCCTACTTGTAACGCTCCAGCAGCTTGCAGACGCGTTCGTATTCATCTTCGTCGAACTGCTTGCGATGAAAGATGAACTGACGCTTGAGTCCCTGCTGATCCAGCCCGGTCAATGCAAAGGACTTGCCGGCATAGTCGGAGAAGAAGCGCACGTCCCTGATCAGCGAGACCGAATCACCATTCTTCAAGGTCATGCGAATGCGCTGACGATTGACATCCATCTCCACCGGCGCACCCGGCATGATCAGCAGGCGTCGAAGGATGCGTCCGCCGCCAACCATCAGGAAAAAGAACCCCAAAAACATCAGGCCATACCCGATCCAGACCTGATCCTCCTTCCCGTACCAGAACTTCAACCCCCAGAGCAGCAGGAAGGTCACGGTCGGCACATAGAGCAGCAGATCCCAAACAACCCCTGCCTTATCGGGTTTGAGGCGAACCCGGACCTCATCCCTTCGGCCGGCCATTAGCCATCCGCCCCGGTCAGGCGGGCCAGCACCGGATCGATCTCCTGATAAAGGATGCGCCCCGGATAAACCACCTCCACCAGCCCCTGCCCATTGATGACGAAGGTCCATGGCTCGCCGCGAACCTGAAAGGCATCATAAGCCTCGGGGTTGTAGTACTGGTCCATGTGCAGGAAGAGCACCTTGCCCTCGTACTTGTTCATCATGACCTTCAACAATTGAAGCTGCTTGTCACACTGCGTGCAGTGCCCGGGCGTGGCGAACTCGACGACGATGGGCTTGTGCATTTTCAGCGCATCGTCGAACGAAAGCTGGTACATACGCGGGTCGGGATAGCGATAGCTCGTGATCTTGGCCAGATCCCCGCCCACGTCCTTGAGCGTCTTGGTCTTGATGACTGGTGCCGGCTTGCCGGAAAGAAGCACGCCGCCCCCGCCGACATCCAGATCGCCGCAGCCGGCCAGCAACAGCAGGAGCAGGACAGCAAGCACCCGCATCACCGGCGCCACCCCCTGCATGTCATGAAGATATTGTAGGCCCAGATGCAATTGGCCAGCAAAACCAGGGAACCAAAGACCCCCATCGTGGCAAGCCAGGGACGCACCAGCAACTCGACCTCATCCGGAGGCATCGAAACACTGGCCGAACCGCCGATGATGCCGGCCGTGGTGAAGAACACGACCATGCCAATCAGACCCAGGTTGTGCGTCCAGAAATGGGCCTTGACCAGCCGGATGCTGTAGATGGGCCGTTTCACCAGCCTCGGGATGATGTAATAGACGGCCGCAAAAATGGCCATCTCCACCCAGCCCAGAAGGTTGATATGCGTATGGGCGCGCACAATCAGGTTGCCATGCAGCCTGTGATCCACGAAATGTCGAAACTCATGGATGCCGCCCATGAGCGCACCCCAGGAAAAGCCGATCAGACTGTAGATGACGCAGGCGAACACGAACCACAGCGTATACTTGACATACTCCTGATCTTCCCATGGCTGATTCACGGGCGCTCCTCCTCAGCAGCCTTGCCAGACTCATTGGACGGCGACTGCTCCCCAGCCGACCGAGCCTGCTCTTCATCCTTCATCTTGTCGCGAATATCCCTGTATTTTTCTTTCCATTCCTTCGGCGCCACCATCTTGACCATGGCATCGATGAACGGCGACTCTCCCTTGGGCGGCACCGGTGCCGCAGCCGAGCCCTGATCGGCCTTCAGCTCGGAAAGAAACACGGCGATGGCGTGAAGATCCTTTTCAGGCAGTTGCGCCACATAAGCAGCCGAATGCTCTCCGGCATGGTGATCCATGGTCGGCGCCTCATAGGTCTGCTCCGGATGACGCAAGAAGGCATAGAGCCAGTCCAGCGAACGGCGAGAGCCGATACCATCAAGATCGGCCGTTCGCCCCATGTTTGTCCCATTGCGCAATGCGCGGTGACAGGTCGTACAACCATTGGTGCGGAACAGCTCCGAGCCATGCTGCCCCTCGGGCGAAAGCTCCGCGTGTGTCTTTGTTTCGAACACGGGCTTGTCCGACTTCGCAATCACGAACTGCATGATGATGAAGGCCACCAGCGCAAAAACGACAAAAGCGCCGGCTACGGTAAAGAGGATTTTTTCGCCCGGCTTGAGCGGTTGGCTGTTCTTGGTCATGGCGCGCCATTATTCTTCTTGGCCCGATCTTTGCAAGCCCGGACACGTCCGGGCGTGACCTTTGGTCATTTCCGCCTAGAATCCCGGGCGCAATGGAGGAGCCAACGCATGCGATTTCGTTTTCTCGCCATCATGCTTGTCCTGCTGCAGGCTGGCTGCCTGACTCAGGCAAGCCATCAGCAGGAAGCCGAACAGCTTGTCCAACACCTGCACCAAGCCATGCAGCAGCAGGCATGGGATGAGATCATGCCGCTCTATGACCGGAAGTTCCTCGAGGCCCATCCGGAAAAATTGTGGAAGCAGACCCTGGCTTCCCTCCCGAAGCGCTATGGACAACTCAGAGCGATCAAGCCCACGTTCCAGCAGAAGGATCCGCGCTTCCGCGGCGACTTCTACATCTTCGGCTATTTGCTGAAATTCGATCATGGCACGATCCGCGAAACCATCACGGTCTTCAAGCCCGTGGACAGCGACAAGCTCAGCATCACCGGGCACATGCTGAAACCAAGGAGCTAGATCGATGAAACGCCTGCATCGTTTCTATTGCGCCGTGATCCTGCTTTTGCTGGCTGGCTGCATGGCCGCCGACAACCCCGTTCCCCTGACGACGATGGAACAACTTGTTGGCAAATGGGCGCAGGTTGACGGAAACGCACACCTGCAGTTCTATGCGGATGAAAGCGTAAAGCTCATCATGCCCGATGAACACCCTCCCCTGAAGGTGCTTTCCACGGTCGAGGTCATCAAGGACGATCAAATCGGATTCGGCATCGGTGATCGCTGGCTGGGACCGGTGCACATCGAGCATGACAGGAACTGGGAGAGCATCACGCTGCTTTTCCCGCCAGATGACCCGGAAGGCGAACCGCGTCGCCTGCGATTCCGGCGCGCGGATCTGGATGCGGACAGGCGTTGACAAGCGCCATTTCCAGCCTATAGTTCGTCCCCACATTGACGCGGGGTGGAGCAGTGGTAGCTCGTCGGGCTCATAACCCGAAGGTCGTCGGTTCAAATCCGGCCCCCGCAACCAAATTTATCAAGGGCTTACGGCATCACACCGTGAGCCCTT
>WFOK01000015.1 GCA_015488115.1 Mariprofundaceae bacterium | reverse complement strand
TAGCTGTAAGCGGAACCGCAGTTTGGGCAATCGGGCAATGTGCTCATGATGTATGCTTCCTTTTTTGTTCGATGCGAATAGCCGATGGTCTGTATGGAAACGGATAGGCGATTCTCCGTGAGAAGTTCGCCCATGACAAGCCGTTTTTCCTGTTGCGGATCAGGCGGTGTTCGCGCCGCTGAGCATCTGGCGGATCACGAAGCCTGCAAGCATGAAGCCGAACAGGTTGGGCATATAGGAAATCGTGCCGTTGACGGCTCTTGGAGCAGCTTGAGGATCATTCGGGATCGGCTGCTGCGGCAGCGGCTTGATCGGTCTTTCCGGCGAGAAGACGACCGGGTAATCCAGCGTCTTCCCCATCTTCCGCAAGCGACGCCTGAGATTGGCCGCCAGGCCACAATTGTGGGTCTCGGCCAGTGTGGCCATGCGCACCTGCGTCACGTCAAGCCTGCCTCCGGCTCCGAGGCTGGAGACAACGGGGATGCCCAGATCCTGACAGGCGCCCACGAGCATCGCCTTGCAGGCGACCGAGTCGATGCAGTCGATCACATAATCAGGCGCCGTCTCTCGCAGTTGTTCATGGATGTTGCCGGGGTTCAGGAACAGTCGCCGCGCCTCCAGCCTCGCTTCAGGGTTGATGCTGCGGATGCGTTCCGCCATGACCTCGACCTTTGGCCGCCCCAACGCGTCCATCGTGCATACGAGCTGGCGATTCATGTTCGACAATCCGACCACATCATGGTCCATGATGGTCATCCGGCCGACGCCGGCTCTGGCAACGGCCTCGGCTGCCGCGCCGCCAACGCCTCCGAGCCCGACGATGGCTACATGGGCGCGGGCAAGCAGGGCAAGTCCGGCGTCTCCGACCAGGATGTGCGTTCGCTCCCAGGCTGTTCGTGCATCGAAACTCATGCTTTCGCTCCATTGGCCTGCGTTTCCAGGGAGAAAAGCCTCGCGGCATTGCTGTTCAGTTGCAAGGCCAGCAGCTCGGATTCCATCGCACGGATGCGGGCCACTTCCGCGAGAATGCGCGGCAACACGGCCGGTTCATTGAGCCTGTTTGCATGAAGCGACTGGTCCGGCGCGTCGGATTCGATGAGCAGCGCATGCAAAGGGAGTCCGTCGACCAGGCGTTTCAGTCGCCCGGATCGGAGCAGCCTGGTGCCAAGCCCCAGAAAAAAGCCGCGCGCGATCAGCCGCTCGGCCTGCTGGCGGCTGCCGGCAAAGCCATGCACGACCCCCGTGATTTCTGGAACTTCCTCGATCATGGCGATCAGACGGTCCAGAGACTTGTATGCATGCAGAATCACGGGCTTGGCCAGTTCCTTGGCCAACTGAAGTTGCAGGCGCAGCCAGTGTTCCTGCAGCTTGGGCGCCGGTCGCTTCGGTCCGAAGTCAAGCCCGCATTCACCCACGGCCACGGCCTGGTCCAACAAGGCCGGCAGCCTATGCAGATGCATGGCCTGATGCCTGTCGCAGTACCAGGGGTGGATGCCGAATGCCGCATGAAGTCCTTCGTGGATGGTGCTCAGTTCCAGCAGTCGATCCCATTCATCATGGCTGGCCGATGCGGCGATCCACTTTGTCACGCCCGCTGCCCGGGAGCGGGCCAGCACCGCCTCAAGTCGTCCGGACAGGCGTCTGTCCGCCAGATGGCAATGGGTATCGATCAGCTCCGGCGCGGGACGGAGTCCGAGATCACGCCTTCCGTCAGTTCCCTGCCCGGTGGAAGGCTCCCGATCGACCGTCAATTCAGACGCGCCCATGGCGGCAAATGCCAGAAGTCCGTGTCGAAGGCCAGGGGGCCCAGTGTGATGACGCCCAGGGTTACCAGCAGCACGCCCACCAGGTTCAATACCAGTCCGGTGCGGACCATGTCCCGAACATGAAGACGGCCTGATCCGAAGACAATGGCATTGGGCGGTGTGGCCACGGGTAGCATGAAGGCCAGTGAACAGGAGATGGTGGCTGGAATCATCAACAGCAACGGATGAATGCCGAGCGCGACCGCAACGGCGGCCACAATGGGCAGCATGGTTTCGGCCGTGGCTGTGTTCGAGGTCAGCTCGGTCATGAACGTGATGCCCAGACACAGCAGTGAAACGATGACAACCGGGGGCAGCGTGGCCAGCCCCGAGCTTTGTTCGGCGATCCAGAGTGCAAGACCCGAGTCGCGGATGCCCGTGGCCAGGGCAAAGCCTCCTCCGAACAGCAGCACGATGTCCCAGGGGATGTCCCGGAAGGCCTGGCTATCGAGCAGGCGTCCGTGTTTCGCATCGCCGGGAAGCAAAAACAGCCACAGGGCCATGAAGATGGCAACAACCCCGTCGTTGATGAATGTGGGCTCGGGCATCAGATGTGCCCAGCCGTGAAGCACATGGGAGCCGAAATGAAGGTCGGCGCGGAAGAGCCAGAGCAGGGCAAGAAGAACAAACACCGCGGCCACGCGCACTTCTGGCCCGCCAATCGGGCCCAGATGATGCATCTCGTCGCGGATTGCCCCGATGTCGATGGGTGCATGCGATGCTGCAAGGTAACGGTGACTGAGCAGCAGGAAGGCCACGATGAAAAAGGCAAGGGAAATGGGCAGGGCCAGAACCATCCACTGGTTGAAGGCCAGCTCTGGCGCATCGGGGAAGCTGATGCTCAGGATGCGGGCCAGAGAGAGGTTTGGTGGCGTTCCGACCAGGGTCGCGATGCCGCCGATACTGGCCGCATAGGCGATGCCAAGGAGCATGGCCACGGCCAGATGTCGTCCGTTGCGTTCATCAGGACCGGATTTGAGGCTGGTCAGCACGGCCAGTGCGATGGGAACCATCATCATGGTTGTGGCCGTGTTGGAAATCCACATCGAAAGCAGGGCGGTGGCTGCCATGAAGCCCAGCAGCATGCGTCGCGGGGAGCCTGCAGAGCGCAGCAGCAGGAAAAGTGCAATGCGTCGATGGAGGTTCCATCGCTGCATGGCGATGGCCACGAGGAAGCCACCGATGAACAGAAAGATCACTGGATTGACATAGGCGGAAGCCGTTTCCTTGCCCCCCATGATGCCCAGGAAGGGGAATAGGACCAGGGGCAGCAGCGAGGTTGCGGCCAGGGGAACTGCCTCGCTGATCCACCAGAGCACCATCCAGACGGCCGTGGCCGCACACCACCCTGCCGCCGGATGTGCCGGGATCTGCAGCAGCATGCCGGTCAGTGCAAACGCCGTCGGGCCCGCGGCGAGCATCAGGTTTTTTCCATGTCCGGGCATCGTCGTGGTTGGCATCAGGGGCGCCTTTCCCCTTCAGGCTGGTCGACCGCGGCCGGCATGCCGCACCGGATGGGGCCGGTCGCGGCATGAGGCTTGTCGGCACCCGTGAAGCCGGAGGATGCGGTCATCATGCACTCAACGTTAGTGCGCACAAGGGTGGCTGGCAAATGACGGGACCTTGTGTGAACGCATGCGCCATGGGAGCGGGCTAACATTTGCCGACGACCCTGCTAGGCTGCGCCCGAAGTCGTCCGAAGGAGGGAGATCATGAAGGTTCTGGTTGTCGGCGGCGGCGGTCGCGAGCATGCCTTGTGCTGGAAGCTTCGGCATTCGCCCTCGGTCAGCACGGTTGTCTGTGCTCCCGGCAATCCGGGCATCGCCAGGGTTGCGCGTTGCGAGCCTGTGGGCGCGGAGGATCTCGACGGGCTCGTGGCCTTGGCCGTGCGGGAGCAGCCCGACCTTGTCGTGATCGGCCCCGAGGCACCCCTGGTTGCCGGGCTTGCGGACATGCTTCAGCGCAAGGGCCTGAAGGTTTTCGGGCCGAATGCGGCGGCGGCCCAGCTTGAGGGCAGCAAGTCGTTTGCCAAGAAGCTCATGACGGAGGCCGGCGTGCCGACGGCTTGCTATGAGAGGTTCACCCGCGCGAATGAGGCGTTGGAGTTGGTCCGGCGCTGGGGAGCGCCCATCGTCGTCAAGGCATCCGGGCTTGCGGCCGGCAAGGGCGTCGTCGTTGCCCGGAGCGTGGAGGAGGCGGAGGCGGCCGTGCGCGACATGCTGGCCGGCAACCGGTTCGGCTCCGCCGGCCATGAGGTCATCATCGAGCGCTATCTTGAGGGGGAAGAGGCCAGTTGCCTGTTTCTCGTCTCCGGCGAGACGATCCTGCCATTGGCCTCCAGTCAGGACCACAAGGCGCTTCTCGATGGGGATCAGGGGCCGAACACCGGGGGCATGGGTGCCTACTCTCCCGCCCCCTGCGTGACGCCGGAGGTCGCCGACATGGTCTTGGAGCGGGTGGCCAAGCCCATCATCAAGGAGCTGGGCCGGAACGGCATCGAATTCATCGGCACGCTCTATGCCGGCATCATGATCACGGAGGATGGGCCTCAGGTGCTCGAATTCAATGTGAGGTTTGGCGATCCGGAATGCCAGCCCCTGATGGCCCGGTTACGTTCGGATCTCGGCGAGGTGTTGCTTGCGGCCGCGGAGAAGCGCTTGCATGGCGTCGAGTTGGAATGGGACGATCGGGCCGCATTGTGCGTGGTCGTGGCCTCCCAGGGGTATCCAGGCACGTTCGAGAAGGGGCAGGAAATCCGGGGCTTGGATGCCGTGGAGCGGGAAGGCGTCATCGTGTTTCATGCCGGTACGGCCGAACGCGACGGGCGCCTGCTCAATGCGGGCGGGCGCGTGCTTGGCGTAACGGCGCTGGGCGATACGGTTCGTGAGGCGCAGCAGGCAGCATATCGGGCCCTGGGTCATCTTGACTGGCCCGGTGGTTTCTATCGGAAAGACATCGGTTGGCGCGCCATTGCGCATGAGGAGGGTGCGGCATGAAGGACATCAAGGTGCTGGTTCTGATGGGCAGCAAATCGGACGCTGAGGTGGTCGGCAAGGCCGAGGCCGTCCTGCGTGAGTTCGAGGTTCCCTATGCCACGCTGGTGCGTTCGGCGCACCGAACGCCGGAGGCGACCATTGAAGCCGTCAGGGAAGCCGAGGTCGCAGGCTGCGAGGTTTTCATCTGCGCGGCCGGCATGGCCGCGCATCTGGCTGGCGTTGTTTGTTCGAAGACCGTGCGGCCGGTGATCGGCCTGCCCATCGCGGCCGGGCCGCTCAAGGGACAGGACGCCTTGTATTCGACGGTCATGATGCCGCCGGGGCTGCCCGTGGCCACGGTGGGCATCAATGCGGCCAAAAACGCCGCGCTGCTGGCCATCCAGATCCTTGCCACGCATGACAGCCGTCTGCGGGAGCGGCTGATCGAGGATCGTCGGGCCCAGGCGGCGGCCATTCTGGGCGGGCACTGATCGCGCATTCGCGCTTTCGCATCGGCAGTTCCGGCCGGGCCTTGGGCAGGCATCGCCTGCGCGTCTTGGCGCTCGGACGTCGCCTTCGGCAGGGGATCATGATTGCGCATGAAACATCGACATTGCCCGGAGCAGCCGTACGACCCGATGCGCAGGGGCTGGCTCGTCTGCAGTCGTTTAAGGGTCGACAGGGGCCGTTTCTCCTGCTGGCCGGGGATGCGGCAACGGCCTTGCATTGGGCACGGTGGATTCCGCCACTGTTGCGCCGAATGGCCCGGGCGCACTGGCCCGGACCCACCACGCTCATCTTTTCCGGGCGCCCTGGACTGCCGCGTGCATGCTACCGGCATGGTCAGCTTGCCGTGCGTGTGGATGCATCGCCCATGGCCCGACTGTTGGCAAGGGAGGTGGGTGGATTGCTCTTGTCATCCAGCCTGAACCGCAGAGGAGGGGCAACCGTGCGGCCGGAACGGCGATTGATGTGGCGCTGGCGGCGGCATTTCGGGGGCTGGATGTCCGATGGCGTCTCGAGTGGCCGCGCATCGCGCCTGCTGCGCATCGGCGCTCGCCGCTGCGAGCGAATTCGGCCATGACGTTATCGGCCTGAATGGCTAACATGCCGCCATGAATTCCCTGGGAGACGTCTTCAAATCCATCTGGGTCCGCTTGGGCTCGATGTCCCTGGCCATCGTTCTGCTGGTCGTGTTGTCCATCGCCTCGGTGATTGGCACGGTGCTACTGCAGAATCAGGATCAGGGCGATTATCTGCAACAGTTTGGCCCTTTGTGGTACTGGGTTTTCCGTTCCCTCGGCCTGTTCGACATGTATCACTCCTGGTGGTTTCTGACGCTGCTGGGTTTTCTCATGCTGTCGCTGGCGGCCTGTCTGTGGCGCAATGTCCCGAGAATGCTCAAGGAGATGCGCAGTCGACATCCCTGGTTGAGCGAGAGGGCCATGGATCGATTCCGCCTGAAACAGCAGTGGCTGCTCGGAGAAGAAGAGGTTGCATCGATCAAACAGCGCTTCCGGGAAGTGCTGGCGGGCTGGGAGTTCAAGGAGGCTGCCGAGGGCGACATGCATTTCATTCGCGCCGACAAGGGGCGTGGCAACAAATGGGGCTATATTCTCGTGCATGCGGCCCTGCTGGTCATTCTGATCGGCGGATGGGTGAGCGTCGAGTTTGGTTTCAGGGGGGACATGGCCGTCCCCGAGGGGCAGAGCGAGGACGAGATTTCCTTCCTTCAAGGAACGGAGCGGAAATACATGAAGATGCCCTTTTCGGTGCGTTGCAATTCGTTCAGCATCGATTTCTTCCCGACGGGCGCGCCCAAGGAGTTTCGCAGCAACCTGACCATCATCGATGATGGGAAGGAAGTGTTGACGCAGGACATCATTGTGAATGAGCCTCTTTACTACAAGGGCGTCCGCATTTACCAGGCCAGCTTCGGGGATGGCGGATCGAAAATCCGTTTCAGGCTGTTCAGCCTCGATGGCTCGGCCAAGGTCCGGGATATCGAGACCAGGGTCTATGAAACCTGGAAGGATGAAAACAGCGGCGTCAGTATCGAGGTGACGGATTTCAAGCCGTTCAATGTCGAAAACATGGCCGAGCCCGGGCAGCCCAAGAACTTTCGGGATCTTGGTCCGGCCGTCGAATACATCCTCCGAGGTCCTGGCCTGAAGCCGGTCAAGATCAAGGCCTTCATGCAGCCGTTTATCGACAATGACGGCATCAATCAGGGGTCCTTTCTGCTGGTGTCGCTCTCCGGCGATGCAAAGGATTACCAGCCCGTCTCGTTGGGCCTGGATCTGACGAATGAAGACGAATGGCGCCTGTTCCACGCCTTCTATCGCCATCTGTCCGCCAGCAAGATCGAGGACGCCAAGCAGCGCAACCTGCTTGCATTCCGCGCTGCGCTGGCCGAGGTCTATGGCGATCATCCGCCCGAGCGCGTCCAGGATGCGGCCATGCATGTGCTGCAGGCCATGCGCATGCTGCCCAAGTTGCCCTGGCCCTATATTCCGATGCTCGAGGATTTTGATCAGGTATATTACACCGGCTTGCAGTTGGCGAAGGATCCGGGCATGAACATCGTGTGGGTGGGCAGCGCGCTGTTGGTGCTGGGCCTGTGCATCATGTTCTACATGCCGCATCGCAAGCTCTGGCTCGTCATTCGGCCCGTGGACGGTCGGATGCGGGTGTTCCTGCTGGGCATGGCCAATCGCAACGAAATGGCCTTCGCCCACCATTTTAATGAAATCTTCACCAAGCTCACACGAGAATCCGGACGAACGATCACCTAGGAAAGGAGTGGATATGCGGGCAACGACGATGGACTCAAATCGGTTGGGGAGCCTGAACCGGGGCTGGACCGGACTGGTCCGGTTTGGCGCCTATCTGGGCGTGATGCTGGGTGTGTCGGCCATGGCCATGTTTGACAAGAGCTATGGGGAATCCCCCTTTCTGCTTGAGCTGTTGAGCATGAAGGGTGTGCTTTGGTATGGCTCTGCAGCTCTGCTCGGGGCCGGGCTGGCAGCCATTCTCGGGGCCGTCAGGCCTTCGCTTCACGAATCGCGCCTGGTTGCGAATCTCGTGCCCTGGCTTGACGGTGTTTTGCTGATGATCGGCTTGGCCTTCGCCTGGGCTGCTTTCGAGCCGGCGGCCAGCCAGATCGATTATGAGGATCAATCCAACCTCGTGTCCGGGCGCGTGATCATGGCCATGAACGTCGTGTTTCTGTTTTCTGCCATAAGCTACATCGCGCATCTGTTTGCGCCGGAGTCCTTTATCGGGCGCCTGGCCACGGGTTCGGCCTATGTAGGCGCCTTTCTCGGTGGTTCCGCGCTGTTGCTGCGCTGGTATGAATCGTATCTGATCGATGTGGAGATCGGTCATGCACCGGTCTCGAACCTTTATGAGGTGTTCATTCTGCTGTTCTGCGTGACGACGTTCGTCTATCTCGCGCTCGAACGGCGCTATCAGGCCCGTGCCATGGGGGCCTTTGTCATGACCCTGGTGGCCGTAGGGGTATTTTTCGGTATCTGGCTGGATTCGGTCGGCCAGGCGGACATCAAGCCTCTGGTTCCAGCCCTGCAGTCCTACTGGATGAAGATCCATGTGCCGCTGAATTTCGTCGGCTATGGCGCCTTTGCCGTGGCCTGCGGCGCGGGCATGGCCTATCTGTTCAGACATCGCCTTGAGGCGCGCAACAGTCAGTCCAGGCTTCTCAGGGTTTTCCCCACGCTTGAGCAGCTTGACCAACTGGCCTACAAGTCCATTGCCATCGGCTTTCCTGCCTTCACGCTGGCCACAATCCTGGGCGCGGCATGGGCAGCCGAGGCATGGGGCGGTTATTGGTCCTGGGATCCGAAGGAAACCTGGGCCCTCATCGTCTGGTTGGTATACGGCGCCTATCTCCATGCCCGCATTTCCCACGGGTGGCATGGAAAGGCGCTGGCATGGTGGGCCGTGGCAGGATTTCTGGTAACGGTCTTCTGCTTCCTCGGCGTGAACATGTATCTCTCCGGACTGCATTCTTACGGCAGGCTGAGCTGATCATTCACACCGGCTGTCCCCGTCGGTTGACATGAGCGGCGCATGCGTTTGGCCTGAGTCGGAAGCTGGTCTATAATGGGGCGTGTGATGAAACGCCTGCGCAAGATCATCTTTCCCGCCGCCGGCCATGGCACGCGTTTTCTGCCGGCGACGAAGGCCAGTCCCAAGGAAATGCTGACCATCGTCAACAAGCCCCTGATCCAGTATGCGGTCGAGGAGGCCCTTGAGGCGGGATTGAATCAGGTCATCATGGTGACCGGACGCGGCAAGAGGGCCATCGAGGATCACTTCGATGTTTCATTCGAGTTGGAGACGGTACTGCGCAACAACGGCAAGCAGGACAAATTCGAGGAGGTCTCCCAGATTTCCCGCATGGTCGAGATCGTCTACCTTCGGCAGAAGATGGCGCTTGGCCTGGGACATGCGGTTCGCTGCGCCGAACACTGGGTGGAGGATGAGCCATTTGCGGTTTCCCTGGCCGATGAGCTGATCATTGGCGATGTGCCGGCCATGGCTCAATTGCGCGAGGTCTTTGAGCGCACGCATTGCTCGGTTCTCGGTCTCATGGAGGTGCCCCGGGAACATGTCTCACGATACGGCATCGTTGCCTATGAACGCGAGGCCGATGGCCTGTTCCGCCTGGTGGATATGGTGGAGAAGCCTTCCCCTGAATCCGCCCCCTCATGCTATGCCATCGTGGGTCGATACATCTTCACGCCACGGCTGATGAAGATCTTGCGCCATGCGGTTCCGGGCACGAACAATGAAATCCAGTTGACCGATTCGATTGCACGCCTTGCCAAGGAGGAAACCGTCTACGGTGTCGTCCTGCAGGGGCAGCGCTTTGATGCAGGGACGCCGCTGGGCTTTCTGCTGGCCAATGCCACGCTGGGCCTGGCCAATCCCCAGTTCGGCCCCGAGTTTCGCAAGCATCTTCTGGGACTGCTGGATCGTTGAGCAAGCCCGTTCGCATGCTGGCCATGGATCTTTCCTTTGGTCGCTTTCAACTGGCCGTGACCCATGGGAGCACGGCATGGTTCCGTGAGGGAGAACGGGAGCATGGTCATTCGGTTGAGCTCGTGCCGGCGCTGGAGTCACTGCTCCAGGATGCCGGCATGGCCTGGGATGATCTGGAACTGCTGGCGCTGGTTGTCGGTCCCGGTTCATTCACCGGCCTGCGCATTGCAGCCGCCACGATGGCGGGGCTGAATACGCGGCTGCGGCTTCCCGTGCTGCCGCTTTCCTCGCTGGCCGTGACGGCCCGGCAGAGCGGGCTTGAGGAGATTCTTGTCTGCGAGGATGCTCGGGCGGGGGAATGCTATGTGGGGCGCTACCGTCGGGGAAAGGCCGTCGAAGAGGATCATTGCATGCCCTGGCACCGATTGCTGGAGCGCACCCCAGAATGCTTTGCTTCCCGGACACAGCCGCCGGTTGACATGAGTGGCTGGGAGCGGGTGCCGCTGCCTCAGGGGCGCGGGCAGGCCATGCTGGAAGTCGTCTCGGACAGGCTTGCCGAAATCAGCGACTGGACATCGCTCGGCATCTATCCGCAACCGCGGTATTTGCAGGCTTCACAGGCGGAGCGCCATGCCATCCAGTGATCACTGGCGGGTTCTCTTCGTCTGCCTGGGCAATATCTGCCGCTCGCCGCTGGCCGAGGCCATCGTCAGCGACAGGGCCAAGAGGCGTCGCCTTGACGGTTGCTACCGTTTCGCCTCGGCTGGTACCGGCGACTGGCATGTCGGACATGGGGCCGATCCCAGGTCGGTCGAGACGGCGGCGCGCTACGGCCTGGATCTGAGTGCCCATCGCGCTCGACAGATCACGGCGCAGGGCATCGCCGAGTGGCACTGGTTCGTGGCCATGGACCGAAGCAACCGGCAGGATCTTCTTGCGATGGGGGCTCCGGCAGAACGCGTGCTGCTTATGCGTCAGTTTGAGGGTGCTCCACTGGATGTGCCCGATCCCTATTACGGCGGGCCGGAAGGCTTTGACCGGGTCTTCCGCATGCTGCAGCAGAATGCGGAGGCCCTTCTGGATCATCTGGAGGCCTTGCGGGAGGGAGCTGGCTAGGGCTTGAAGTCCTGAGGGTCGATGTCGTACTTTCGCAGAAGCTTGCGCACGGTGTTGCGATTGAGGCCCAGCATCTCGGCAACGCGCAACTGGTTGCCCTTGCATTGCTCCAGCGCCAACTCGAGCAACGGCGGCTCGACCTGTTCCAGAACATGCTGGTAAAGGCAGGTCGCTTTGGCGTAACCAAGCTGGTTCAGGTAGCGGCGAGTACACCGTCTCACGGCTTCGCCCAGCGTTTCATCGTCCTGCGTGCTGTTCGTATGCCCGAGGGCCAGGGCCACGTCCGACAGCGTGATGCTCGCTCCCGGCGTCAGCACGGCAAGGCGGCGCATGACATTTTTCAGCTCCCTGACATTGCCCGGCCAGTCATGCTGTTTGAGCAGTTCCGTGGCGTCATCCAGAAGAATCGGCGCATCCATGCCGAGTTCCTCGGCCGAGCGGTCCAGCAGGAACTGGGCGAGCTCGGGGATGTCATCCTTGCGCTCGCGCAATGGCGGGATATGTACGGGAATCACGTTCAGGCGGTAGAATAGATCCTCGCGGAATTCCTTGTTGCGGATCTTTTCGGGAAGATTCTGATGGGTAGCCGCGAGCAGCCGCACATTCACGGGTCTGGGACGGTTGCTTCCAATGCGCTGGATCTTGCCCTCCTCCAGTACGCGAAGCAATTTGGCCTGCAGGGGCATGGGCATGTCGCCGATCTCATCCAGGAACAGGGTGCCCCCGTCGGCCTGTTCGAAGCGGCCGATGCGGGTCTTGTCGGCTCCGGTGTAGGCCCCCTTTTCATGGCCGAACAGCTCCGATTCCAGCAGTTCCGCCGGGATGGCCGCCGCATTGATCGCAATGAAGGGCTTGGAAGCGCGCGCGCTTTGCTCATGCAAGGCTCTGGCCACGAGCTCCTTTCCCGTTCCGGACTCTCCCGTGATCAGCACCGTGAGATCGGACGCGGCCACGCGCCCCAGAGTCCGGAACAGCTGCTGCATGGCCGGACTCCGGCCGACGAGGAGTTGTCTGGCCGATGGCGCAATGCGTGCCTCATGCTCTGATGAGCGGGGTTGCAATCGGTCCACAAGTTGGCGCACTTCATCAAGATCGAAGGGTTTGGGCAGGTATTCCATGGCGCCGCACTTGTAGGATTGCACGGCATGATCGAATGTCGTCTCGGCTGTCAGCAACACGACGGGTGCATCAAAGGTATTGGATGCCAACAGCTCCAGTCCATTGCCGTCGGGCAGATAGACGTCCAGAAAAACGATATCCGCCCGGTGCTGCTGCCAAGCGCGCAGGGCCGCGGCCACGGAATCTGCTTGGGCAACCTCCACGCCCTTGTCCCGGAGTACCCGATCGAGGATCCAGCGGATGCCTTCGTCATCGTCAATGATCAATGCGCGCATGCTATTCCCTTCTTACAGGCAGATGCAGAATGAACGTCGTGCGCCCGGTTTCACAGCGGAGGCTGACGCGGCCGCCATGTTCCAGCATGACCCGCTGGACCAGGGCCAGGCCGAGCCCGCTGCCACGTTCCTTGGCCGTGACATAGGGTTCAAAGAGACGTTCGCGCAGATGCTCCGGCACGGTGGCCCCATCATTGGTGATGCGAACCTCCATGACGGGCCCCTGATGATCGGGCAGGCGCACGGTAGGAGCCATTCTCGTCTGCCATTCAATGTGGTGTTCGGCCGCCTCGACGGCATTCTGCCACAGGTTTTCGAGCGCCTGACGCAAACGCGCGGGATGGGCGAGTGTCTCCGGCAGGCTGGGGTCGAAAACCCGACTGACCTGCAGGTGATCGGGCGCGAAGCTGACTTCCTGGATCAGGGCATGAATGTTCGTCATTTCCATGCTCACATCGGCGCGGGGGCCAATTTGGAGGAAGGCGTCGATCCGATCGCGAATGCGGTCGATGCTGGCGAGCATGTGCTCCAGCGTTTCCCTTTCCTGTTCGGCGATCGGGCGTTCGCACAGCCATTGGGTGGCGCCCCTGAGTGCGGCCAGTGGGTTCTTGACCTCATGGGCGATTTCCAGGGCCGTATGGGCCATGGCCTCGGCAATCTCGTGACGCTTCGAGTGTTGCTCGATTTCGCTCCGATGCCCCTCTGGCACGAACAGGGCCGTCATGCCATGCTCATGGCAGCCCAGGTGCAGTGAAACGGGCATGTCGCGGCTGCACAGGCGAAGGTAATGATCGGAAACGCTGGATGCCTTTGCGCGCAGACGCTCGAGCAGCCGCTGGATCTCGCCGTGAGGCGCGAAAAGCTCTGTCAGGTGCAGTCCGGCAAGGCGCCTGTCGGACATGTTCAGGACCTCCTGGGCCATCAGGTTGCTGCCCGTGACGCGGGCATCATGATCGAGCCGCAGCAGTGGCAGCGGCACCTGCGAGACCGAGAGACATTCAGGCCGCGTGGGCAAGCTGCTGCTCATGGAGGCCCAGGAAATAGTTCCTGGCTGCAAGGCATTGTTCCTGCCAGCTCTGCAATTGCTGGAACTCGCGACGGAACTCGGCGGCTCCATGCAGGCCCTTGCTGTACCAGGGCACATGCTTGCGTGCGAGCTGCACGGCGGTGCGCTCCCCGTGATGCTCCTTGAGATGTTGCAGGTGCTCGTGCACGACCTGCCAGCGTTGTTCCGGGGTGGGTGGAGGTGGCGCCGGCTCGCCCAGCATGGCGGCCCGGACCTCGGCCAGCACCCAGGGGTTTCCCTGCACGGCCCGCCCGACCATGACGCCGTCGCATCCGGAGATCTCGATCATCCTTCTTGCACTTTCGCCATCAACGATGTCGCCATTGCCGATGACGGGGATGTTGACGGCCGCTTTTGCCCGCCCGATGTCTTCCCAGTTTGCCTGGCCGTGGAACATCTGTGCCCTTGTGCGGCCGTGGACCGTCAACATGGCGACGCCAACCTGTTCAGCGATCCGGGCGATGCGCACGACATTCTTGCTTTGTTCGTCCCAACCAGTGCGAATTTTCAGGGTTACGGGCACATCGACGGCATCAATGACGGCCTCCAGCACGGACCGGACAAGCCCTTCGTCTCGCAACATGGCAGAGCCCGCAAGCTGCTTGCATATCTTCTTGACGGGGCAGCCCATGTTGATGTCGACGAAATCGGCGCCATGATCCACGGCCCAACGGGCGGCCTCGCGCATGTAGTGCGGATCGGAGCCTGCGATCTGAATGGCTACGGGATGCTCGTCAGGGTCGACCTGAACCATGCGTTCGGTCCGCTTCCGCTTCATGTCCACGGCTCGCGAGGCCACCATTTCCGTCACCGTGAGCCCGACGCCAAATCGCCGGCAGATGCGGCGAAAAGGCAGATCGGTGATGCCGGCCATGGGAGCCAGCACCAGAGGAACATCGATCTTGAAGGAGCCCAGCTTAAAGCCCGGGAGCAATCGTGCCATGTGGATCGCCTCGCTCTTTTGCCTAAGAAATGTGCAATTCTGCCAGCTCGATCGCGAAATGCCAGCCTCCGGGACTCTTGCCAATCCATCCGAGCATGCCATGCTGCCGAACATCATGTCCGATATCAGCCAAAACATGGAGCAACACCTCTGCTGGACCAGGGCAAGGTTTTTGGGCTCGGTGGCCGAGCCCGGGGCCTTTCCGTATACCGGCAAGCCGCAGGTGGCCGTCGCGGGGCATTCCAATGTGGGCAAGTCCAGTCTGCTGAATGCCCTTTTTGGCAGGAAGGGCCTGGCCAAGACATCCAAGAGTCCTGGCTGCACCCGCATGCTCAATGTGTTTGATGTCGACGGGGCCCTGCTGCTGGTTGATCTCCCCGGTTACGGTTATGCCCGTGCATCAAAGCGAGAACAGCGCACATGGTCGGGGTTGATCGAGAGCTATTTGCTCGACAATCCCGATCTCGAGCTTGTCCTTTCCCTCCTGGATATCCGGCATGGACCGAAGAAGAGCGATCTGCAACTGATCGAGTGGCTGAATGCAGCCGGCATACGCTGGTTGCCTGTGGCCACCAAGGCGGACAAGATTTCAGGCAATGCCCGAACCCGCAGGCTGAGGGAGATGGCCGACGCCCTGGGCGGCATGCTCAGTCCTGTCCCTGTCTCGGC
Organism: Mariprofundaceae bacterium; assembly: GCA_015488115.1. Lineage (GTDB taxonomy): Bacteria > Pseudomonadota > Zetaproteobacteria > Mariprofundales > Mariprofundaceae > J005. The sequence continues at coordinate 72,907 of WFOK01000015.1, read as the reverse complement.
CATGAACGGTCGCGGCATCGAGGGGCTCCGGTGCCTTATCGAGCGGGAGGCCCTTGCGGCTTCGTAATCCGGCCGCCTGCATGGCTCACAACTGCACGGGCCAGAGGGCGAGCACGTCCCGTCGCCCATGCAGCAGTGGCTTGAGCAGATGCAGCCATGGCTGAATGGAAGCCATGGAGGAGTCCGGCATCAGCAGACGTCCGCTCGGCACGGGAGCCAGCAGGTCCCGGAAAAGTTCCGCGATGAGTTCATCGCGCCAGTTGCGCTCGGGCTTGATCCAGGTCGTTTCGTAATCTGTCAGGCCGGCTTTCTCTGCGGCGATGGCTGCCGCATCCTCAACGCCGCCCAATTTGTCGATGAGTCCAAGGCGCAGGGCATCAGGCGCCAGCCATACCCGTCCCTCTGCAGCCTGCCGGACCTGTTCCCTTGACAGTCCCCTTCCTTCGGATACAACGTCGAGAAAACGCTCGTAGACATGCTTCACGCCCAATTGCAGGGTCTGCTCAAGCTCTTCGGGCAGGGGGCGTTCCGGCATCAGGGCGCCAGACATACGGGCCGTTCCCAAGCCGTCGTTGTGAATTCCCAGCGCATCCAGGGCGCGGTCCGCCTTGGCGATGATGCCGAAGACACCGATGGAGCCCGTCAGTGTCGTGCGTTCGGCCAGCACCTCATGGGCCGCTGTCGCCAGCCAGTAACCGCCGGATGCCGCCACGCTGCCCATGGAGACAATGAGCGGCTTCTTGTTCCGCAGCCTCAGCAGGGCCTGGCGAATCGTTTCCGAGGCCAGGGCGCTTCCGCCCGGGCTGTCCAGACGCAGAACAATGGCCTTGTAACGCCCGTCATCCGCGAGCCTTTCAAGCTGGCGGACCAGGCTTGTCGCGCCGATGGTGCCCGGCGGTTGTTCGCCTTCCAGGATCACGCCCTGGGCCACCAGGATGCCGATCTTCGGCTTGTGCGGGGCTGGCCGGAAGGGTCCGCGCAGCGCGGCGTACTGTTTGATGTCCATGGTTTTCGGCAGGCGCTGTTTCCCGACGGACAGCAACCCGGCCAGTTGGTTGTCGAGATCGGTCTTTCCGCCCAGGACATCCACCAATCCGCTCTGCAGGGCCAGCCTGGCCGCATCGCCCTTTGTCTGGCTCAGCATGCGGTGTGGATGATCGGCAAGCTCCTGCAACAGATCCGCCTTGACCTCCCGGGCCGCTTGAATGGTTTCCTTGTAAAACTGCCATGCCTGTTCGAGCCATCGCTGATTGGCGTCCCGGGCCGTTGGTGACATGTTGTCCCGTGTGAACGGCTCGATGGCCGATTTGTAGGTGCCCGCCTGCATGACGTGCACGTCGACATGCAGGCGTTCCAGCGCCTTTTTGAAGTAATTCCGATACACGCCGAATCCTTTTATTTCCACGAAACCCAGGGGATGCAGCATGATCCGGTTGGATGCGCTGGCCACGAAGTACTGGGCCTGCGAGAAGTGGTTGCCAAACGCGATGACGGGTTTGCCGGCCTCCCGGAAATGTGCAATGGCCCGGCGCAGAAGATCCAGCCGGACAAGTGGCGCATCATGGAGTTCATCAAGTTCCAGTTGCAGGGCCTTGATGCGCGGATCGTCCGCGGCATCCCGGATCCATCGCGCCAGGTCATGAACGGGCACCTGCTCGGTCGGCTGCAGCCATTGCATCGGGGAGCGCACATTGGGCAGCGCGACGCTCTCGACAAGGGCGCCTTGCGGATGCACGACAAGAATGGCTTCGTCAGGCATGCGAGCAATGTCCCTGCCCATCCATATCGCGAGTGCGAACAGGACCAGCATCACGAACAGGATATTGAGCACGAGGCGCCGGAACATATCGAACCGGTCGAGCCATTTGCGCCAGGTAGACTTCATAGTTTGCCTCCCTGGCGGGATTCAATGCCGTTTTCTTCCCGTTGGCAAGGGGAGCGCGCATGCGCTGCTTTCATGGGATGGCGCTCCGGTCTAGAGTGCCCGGCCATGGCAACACAGATTGACGCATGGCAGGCCGCGCTGCTGGCCCTTGTCCAGGGGCTGACCGAGTTTCTGCCCATCTCCTCCTCCGCTCACCTGGCATTGGTGCCCATGCTGACGGAGTGGCCGGATCAGGGACTGGCGTTCGATTGCGTGGTGCATCTGGGTTCGCTGACGGCCGTGGTCTGGTATTTTCGCCAGGATCTTCTGCGCATGATCCGGGGTTGGTGGCGCACGGTTCAGGCCCGCAGCCTGCAGGCGGACCATGAGGGACGCATGGCCTGGTATGTGCTTTTGGCCACCATTCCGGTTGGTCTGGCGGGCCTGATGTTCAAGGATGTCGTCGAGCAGGACCTTCGGAGCCTGGCCGTGATCGGATTGGCGTCCGTGGGCTTCGGTGTGCTGCTTTTCTGGTCGGACAGGTACGGCCGACATGAGCGTGACGGCAACGGCTGGACCCTGGGACACGCCATGCTGGTTGGCTGTGCCCAGATGCTGGCCCTGATTCCCGGCACGTCCCGATCCGGGATCACGATGACCATGGCACTGGCCCTGGGTTACCGCCGGCAGGATGCAGCCCGGTTTTCCTTTCTGCTCTCCATTCCCGTCATCGCCCTGGCAGGGGCGCTGAAGATCAGGGACTGGCTGCTGGAGCCTGCTTCCGGAGCAGACGGGCTCTTGCTGTTGCTTGGTTTCGTGCTCGCGGCCGTTTCGGCATGGCTGTGCATTCATTATTTTCTGAGATTCATCGAGCGTCTGGGCATGGGGCCGTTTGTCGCCTACCGCATCGGGTTGGGGCTCCTGCTGTTGTGGATGGCGTTCTGAAGATGCTTGTCTGGCCTGGCTTTGATCCGGTTGCCCTGCGGTTGGGACCCCTGGCCATTCACTGGTATGGCCTTATGTACATCGCGGGCTTTACCTGCGCCTGGTTCCTGGTCAGGAAACAGTTGCGCGAGGCCGGTTGGTGGGGGCAGCGCATCACGCGGGACCAGTATGAAAACCTGTTCACCTGGCTTGTTCTCGGCATCGTGTTGGGTGGCCGCATGGCCTATGTGATCTTTTACAACCTAGGCTACTATCTGGAGCATCCCCTGGATATCGTGGCGGTCTGGCATGGCGGCATGTCGTTTCATGGGGGGCTGCTGGGTGCCCTGGTGTCTGGTTGGTGGTTCTGCCGCCGCGCAGGCATCCCCTTTCTGGGGCTTGCCGACCGCTTTTTCATCGTGGCCCCGCTGGGGCTGGCCTTCGGTCGTTTCGGGAACTTCATCAACGGCGAATTGTGGGGGAGGGTCACGGATGTGCCTTGGGGCATGGTGTTTCCCGGCGCAGGGCCCGAGCCTCGGCATCCCAGCCAGCTTTATGAGTTGAGCCTTGAAGGCCTGCTGCTCTTTGTGCTGCTGTGGTCAACCCGCAAGGTGCGCTGGCCCGACGGGACGCGCGTCGCACTGTTTCTCATCGGTTATGCGCTGGCCCGCATTTTCTGCGAGCAGTTCAGGCAGCCCGATCCCCAGATCGGCTTCCTGATGCCGGGCGTGACCATGGGCATGGTGCTGTCCTTTTTCATGCTTGCCGGCGGTGTTGCGCTGCTGCTTCATGTCCGCCGGTTGAGCCGGACATCCTCTTGACGCAGCATCGCCCCATGCGCCTGGTCAGCTGGAATGTGAATTCGCTGAATGTCCGCTTGCAACATGTTGAGCACCTGCTCGACGAGCATCGCCCGCATGTGCTCGCCCTGCAGGAAACCAAGTTGCCCGATGACCGGTTCCCCGGCGAGGCCTTCGAGCGGCATGGCTATGAGGTCTGCTTTTCCGGTCAGAAGACATACAATGGCGTGGCCCTGGCCTCCCGCTTCCCGCTCGAGCACGTCCGCGCCGGCCTGCCGGGTCTTGATGATGACCAGCGACGCTTGCTGGCCGCCACGGTGGCTGGCGTGCGCATCATCAATGTTTATGTTCCGAACGGACAGGAGCCCGGCAGCGAGAAATACGCCTACAAGCGTCAATGGCTTGATGCATTGCTGGCTTTTTTGGCCGATGAACTGGCCGAACATGAGCGACTTGCCGTGATGGGCGATTTCAATATCGCCCCCTCGGACATGGATGTGCATGACCCCTCGCGCTGGCAGGGAAAGATCATGTGCACTTGCCTGGAACGCGAATATTTCAGGCGCCTGCTCGATCTTGGGCTTGTCGATGCGGTGCGGAGGCAGCGGCCGGACGAAGGGGACATCTACACCTGGTGGGACTATCGCCTGAGCGCGTTCCGGCGCGGCTGGGGCCTGCGGATCGACCATGTCTTGCTTACGGAAAGCCTTCATATCCAGGGAGCGGGCGTGGATGTGAGCTATCGCGCGATGGAGCGTCCGAGCGACCATGCGCCGGTCTGGGTGGATATACAATGAACATGGCCAGACATGAACTGCGGATCAGCTGTCGGGGAAGGGGCTGCTATGACATCACCCGTGATGTCTCCGCATGGCTTGCAGGCACCGGGATCCGCGATGGCCTGTTGAACCTTTTCGTGCGTCACACCAGTTGTTCGCTGATGATTCAGGAAAATGCCGACCCGGACGTGCTGGCGGACATGGAGGGTTTCCTCAGTCGCCTGGTGCCGGATGGAGACCCGGCCTATCTGCACCGGGCCGAGGGGCCGGACGACATGCCGGCGCATATCCGCATGGCCTTGACGCAAGTGTCGCTGAGCATTCCCGTTGCCGACGGCCGCATGGCCCTGGGCACCTGGCAGGGGCTCTACCTTTATGAACATCGCCGGGAGCCGATGCGGCGTCGGGTCCGGCTGCAGCTCATCGGGCAATGATGCAGCTTTACCTGCCTCTGCCGGGCCACTATGCTTGTCAACTTCAATTCCAGTCCGGTTGGTCAAGTGTTTAAATTATGGTACTGAAAAATCTTCTGGGAATGTTTTCGCGGGATATCTCCATTGATTTGGGCACCGCGAACACGCTGATCTATGTTCGTGACGAGGGCATTGTGCTCCGGGAGCCATCGGTTGTGGCCATTTATGAAGGCGGTGGCCGACAATCCCGCAAGGTGCTGGCCGTGGGAGCGGATGCAAAGCGGATGCTTGGCCGGACGCCGGATGCGATCGCGGCAATTCGTCCTCTCAAGGATGGGGTCATTGCGGATTTCGTGATCACGGAGGAAATGCTCAAGCAGTTCATCCGTAAGGTTCACAAGCGCTCATGGGGCATCGCCCCGCGCATTGTCATCTGCGTGCCCTATGGCTCCACGCCCGTCGAGCGACGAGCCATTCGCGAATCCGCCTTGTCCGCCGGGGCCAGGGAGGTTTTCCTCATCGAGGAGCCCATGGCTGCGGCCATTGGCGCCAATCTTCCCGTAACCGAGGCGTCCGGTTCCATGGTCGTCGACATAGGGGGCGGAACGACGGAGATTGCGGTCATCAGTTATGGTGGCATCGTCTATTCCCGCTCGGTTCGGGTCGGTGGCGACAAGATGGACGAAGCCATCATCAATCATCTGCGCCGCAAGTACAGCCTGCTTGTGGGCGCCCCGACGGCCGAGCGCATCAAGATCGAGCTTGGCAGCGCGTTTCCCCAGGAGAATCGCCGCGAGATGGAGGTCAAGGGTCGCGACCTGATCAATGGCGTGCCGAAGACGCTGGTCCTGGATGATTCGGAGATTCTCGAGGCGCTGACGGAATCGGTCAACGCCATTCTCGAGGGCGTGAAGGTCTGTCTTGAGCGCACGCCGCCCGAGCTGGCCGCCGATATTGTCGACAAGGGGATCATGCTTACCGGCGGCGGCGCGCTGTTGATGGGGCTTGATCAGTTGCTGCGGGAGGAAACCGGGTTGCCCGTGACAGTGGCCGAAAATCCCCTTGACTGTGTCGTGCTGGGCAGCGGTCGCGTGCTTGAGGAGCTTGAGCGGATGCGGGGAGTTCTGTTCGAGGATTGAAGATCCTTGCATGCCTGCTCCATGCAGGTCGTCGCTGGGGCGCTTCCAGGACATGACGGGCCGGGGGTTTGATACAGGTTCATGATCATCAAGCGCCTTGATATTAGCTGGGCCACCCTGGTGGTGCTGCTCCTCATCTTCGTGATCGCGCTCTATCGCGTGCCTGCCGCATCCTGGGCCACGCTTGGCATGGGGCCGGTTCTTGAGGCGTTGCATGCGCCTGTTCGCTGGATGCAGGATGTCTCATTGTGGTTTGAGGAGCGGCGTCAGCTCCAGCGCGAATATACCGCATTGAAACGGAGGCTTGAGCAGCTGGCCGCGATCATTCAGCGCACGCGTTCTCTGGAGGAGGAAAACAGGCAGCTCAAGGCCCTGCTGGGCATCGCCAACATCGAGGGCTTCGACTGGCAGGCTGCCAAGGTGCTGGGTCGTAGTCCGGACACCATGAGCCAACGCCTGCTGGTTCAGACCCGGCAGGCGGACATCGATGATGTTGTCGTGTCAAGCGAGGGTCTGGTCGGCCTCGTGGTCGAGTCCGGGCAGGGGTATGCCGTGGTCAGAACCATTCTCGACGCCTCGCTTTCCGTTCCGGTGACGCTGCCGGACAGTCATCTGGCCGGCCTGGTGCGCGGACAGGGCGATGAGCTGATCATCGATTTCATTCCCTGGGAGGAGGCCCCCGGCGTCGGTGATGTTTTTGTGACCAGTGGTGCGGGCGGATTGTTCCCTCCCGGCATTCCAGTGGCGCGAGTCTTGCGGGTCGAGCCGGTGCCAGGGAGGATGTATGCCCATGTGGAGGGGCAGCCCGTGGCGCAATGGCGCAAGGCCAATTGGCTGGCCATCGCGAACCGCCACGGCGCCGGCCATCGCCCATGACGGTCCTATGGACCATCATCGCCCTGCTGGGCATGGCCCTGAATCTTGCCTTTTCCCATGTGTTGGTGCAGCCGGACTGGGCCCTTGCGATCCTGACGGGCACGGTGCTTGCGCATCGTGGTGCGTGGCTGTGGGCCGCTCCGCTTGCATCCGTGCATGACCTGTTGTTTTTCGACAGCCTCTGGGGATTGCTGCCGGTCGTTCTTGTCGTGCCGCTTGCGCTGCCTTATCTGGATTTCCATCTCGGGCCCGCATTGCCGCAGCGCTTCGTGTTCATGCTGTTGGCCCTGGCTCCCATGATCATGTTCGGAGTACCGCTTGCTTCCTGCATGCTGACCGCCGCATGCCTGATCCCCTTCTGGCATTTCATGGCTGGGTATTATGCGCGACGCGCTTAAGATCCGGGGCCGTTTCGAATTCCGGATTCTCTTCTTCTATTTCGCCACGCTCGCATTCATGGGCGTGCTGCTGTTCCGCATGGTGAGCATGCAATTGTTCGAGCACGAGCAATACCTGCTGCAGTCCGAGCGCAATCGCATCAACATCATTCCCGTACTGCCGGAGAGGGGGCAGATTATCGACCGGCACGGCCAAGGGCTGGCGGTCAATCGGGTGGCCTATGAGATTATCATGATCCCCGAGCGCGTGGCCGATAAGGACGAAGTGCTGGCCCGGCTGGCGGGCATGTTGGGCTGGGATGAAGGCCGCATCCAGTCTCTGAAACGGCGAATCAGCCGTTCACGGCCGGACCGGCCGGTGTTGCTGGCCGACAAATTGCAGTGGAAGGAGGTGGCGGCCCTGGCCGCCCGGCTGCATCACTTTCCGGGCATCGATGTTCAAGCGAGCAGCTATCGGTACTATCCCTATGGCGCCCTGACATCGCACCTAATCGGATACATCTCTCTTGCCACCAAGCGGGACGTCGAGCAGGGCTATCTTCCGAATGCCTTCGTTGGCCGGTCGGGCGTGGAACGCGCCTACGAGGCCCGGCTTCATGGCAAGCCTGGCGTGCAGCGGGAGGAGGTCGATGCGCATGGCCGGCGCGTTGCCGTGCTGGGGCGCACGCCACCGCAAACGGGGGAGACGCTTCGGCTGAGCCTGGACGTTGATCTGCAACAGGTTGCCGCGCGCGCCCTGGGAGAGCGCACGGGCGCGGTGGTCGTGCTGGACGTTCATACCGGAGAGGTGCTCGTGCTGCTCAGTCAGCCGGGATACGATACCAACCGTTTCATTACCGGCCTTGAATACAGTCAATGGAATGCCTGGCTCAAGGATCCCCGCAGGCCTCTGCTCAATCGGGCGCTGCAGGCTGCCTATCCGCCCGCCTCGACATTCAAGCTGGTCAGCGCCCTGGCCGGGCTTCGGGAGCATCAACCATTGACCGGGGGAACGGCCTATTGTCCGGGCTTCATCGAGCTAGCCGACCGCAAGCTGCGATGCTGGCGCAAGCAGGGCCATGGCCATGTCAATCTGCATGATGCCATTGTTTCATCATGCGATGTGTATTTCTACGAGCTGGGCGATGCCCTGGGCATGTCCAGGATCAGGGCCGAGGCCGAGCGCTGGGGGTTTGGCCGCAAGACGGGCATCGATTTGTCTCCAGAGGCTCGCGGCAATGTGCCGGGCATGAACGATGGCAGCGGCAAAGGTCGGCGCACGCGCTGGTACAGGGGGGTGACGATGATCACGGCCATCGGCCAGGGAGCCCTGACGGTCACGCCCTTGCAGGTGGCGCGTTTCGCCATGGCCCTGGCCAATGGCGGCAGGCTTTATGTGCCGAAGCTGCTTGCCGATGAGGCCCCGAGGATCGAGAAGGAGGTCGAGGTGGATGAGCGCCAACTGGAGCGGGTTCGCAAGGCCATGCGGGATGTGGTCGCCTCCCCGCGGGGAACGGCGCACCATGCATTGGGGAACCTGCCATGGAGCGTGGCCGGGAAGACAGGAACGGCGCAGGTTGTTGCCATGCGCAAGGACCGGAGCCATCGCCTTCAGGACGCCCATAGGGACCACGCATGGTTCATGGGCTATGCCCCTTATGAAAAGCCGAAAATCGCCTTTGCGGTCTTTGTCGAGCATGGAGGGCACGGGGGCAGCGCGGCCGCGCCCGTGGCCGCTGCCGTGATTCGGGCCCTGGCGGCCAGGGAGGAAGGATCTTGATCCGCGAGGTCTGGCGTGGACTGGACAAGTGGCTGCTCATGGCCCTGCTCGGGCTGGCCGCCGTGGGCCTGACCACGCTGTATGCCGCCGTGTATCAGGGGGATCATGGCCTCTGGTTCAAGCAGGGCATGCTCTGGCTGGTTGGCCTCTTGCTCATGTTCGCGGCTTGCTTCGTGCCCTTGCGGTTTCTCGGGCTGGCCAGCTGGCCCTTGTATGTGCTTGCGCTGTTGCTCCTGGCCGCCGTGCCGCTCATCGGAGAGGTGCACATGGGAGCGCGAAGGTGGCTGAATCTGGGGCTGTTCTCCATGCAGCCCTCGGAGCTCATGAAATGGGCGCTGATTTTCGTGCTGGCCCATTGGTTCGCCTCCCGGGAGGCCAGCAACTGGCGGCACCTGTCGGTGGCCGTTGTGCTCATCGCCCTGCCTTCGGCGCTCATCGTGATCCAGCCCGATCTGGGAACGACGCTGGTGCTCATTTTCAGTTCGACCGGCATGCTCATTGCGGCGGGCCTGCGCTGGCGCGTTCTTCTGGGGACGATGCTGGGCGCCATTGCCGCCGCGCCGGTCTTCTGGCATTTCATGCACGATTACCAGCGCCAGCGCGTTCTCACCTTTCTCGATCCGCAGTCCGATCCGCTGGGGGCCGGCTACCATGTCATTCAATCGACCATCGCCATCGGTTCCGGCGGTCTGCTGGGCAAGGGCTTTTTGCAGGGCACGCAGGCCCGCTTGCATTTCCTTCCGGAGCAGCATACGGATTTCATCTTCTCCGTGCTTGCCGAGGAAGCCGGACTGGTCGGTGTCGCCGTGCTGCTCAGTTTGTATGCCTTGCTCATCTTCCGTCTGATTGCGATTGCCGGACGGGCATCCAGTCGATTCGGTTCGATGCTTTGCCTGGGCATGGCCTCGATCTTTATCCTGTATGTCACCGTAAACATCGGCATGGTTTCTGGTCTGTTGCCTGTCGTCGGGGTGCCCCTGCCTTTTGTCAGCTATGGTGGGTCCGCGCTGCTGACCATGCTTGTGGCGCTTGGCGTTGTTCAACGCGTGGCCATCGAGTCGAGGGGGAAACTGCCCTGGCAGCGTCCGGGAAGCCCGCTAGCCTGAGATTTTTTCAAGGGCGGAGAAGAGCCATAGTGCGGCCAGCGCCGCAAACAGGATCCTCATGAGCGGACGAAGCGTGTCTTCGCTGTAGCGGCTGTGGAGGCCCGCGCCAAGACGCGCCATGCGGGAGGCAACAAGAAGCACGCCCAACCAGGCTCCGAACAGGAAGGATGCATGCTGGGCGACCAGGGTGCGCCATGCCGGCTCGAGCAGCAGATTGAGGCCGATCGTCACCGGAATCATGGCAAGCGTGCATGCCGTGGCTGTGCCCACGGCCCTTCTCAGTTCGAAATGGCGCCTGAGCAGGGGAACGAGCATGGCTCCACCGCCGACGCCAAGGGCCGCGGAGGCATAACCGATGGGCAGGCCCAGCCAGCAGCTGCATGCCCTTCGCGAGGCTCCGGGACTGCGGCCGTAATCCCATGCCACCCAGCCGTTGAGCAACCCGAGAAGGAGCATCACCAGGGCCTCAGGGGCATGGAGCGTGAACCACAGCCCAAGGATGGCGCCCACGGAGAGATAGGGCGCAAGGCGCAGCAGCATGGCGGTATCGACATGACCAAGGCGCCAGTGGGACCGCGCCGAGAGCCATGAAGTCATGGCCACGGCGACAAGGCTGGCGAAGATCGGCAATGCAGCAGGGACATCGTGACCGGACAGGGCGATAAGAAACACGGGGACGTAAATCAGTCCCCCGCCCAGCCCGGCCAGCCCGGCCAGAAAGCCGCCCAGGGCCCCGGCCCCCATGCCCGCCGCCAGTCCCGAGAGAAACATGGATGGATCAAGGGCAGACATGGGCGGCTGTGGCGGGCTTGCGCCGGATTATGTTCGCGGGGATGCCTCCCTGAGGGCCGCGATGCGCTGATCGATGGGGGGGTGCGTGGCGAACAGGCCGGAAAAGCCGCCGCTGATCTTCAATGTGGCCAGCGCATCCTGCGTGGCCAGGGCCGGTTGTGTTTCGGGATGGCTCAAAGCAGCCAGTCGCTGCAGGGCGGAAATCATGGCTCCGGCTCCATAGGCCCTGGCCGAATAGGCATCCGCGCGAAACTCGCGCCGGCGCGAATGCCAGCAGACGACGATCATGGCCAGGATGGACAGCATGATCTGCAGCGTCATGTTCACGATGAAATAGAGGCCATAGTTCATCTCGCCGTCGCGGGAGCCCGCGCTGGCAACGAGGCGCGCAATGAAGCTTGCCAGGAAATAAACGAACGTGTTCATCATGCCCTGGAGCAGCGTCGTGGCGATCATGTCTCCGTTGGCGATATGTCCCATTTCATGGGCCAGCACGGCGCGCAGCTCGTCATCGCTCAATTGCGTGGCAAGGCCGGAGGATACGGCGATCATGGCGTTGTTTCGCGATGGTCCCGTGGCAAAGGCATTCGGGGTGTCATCCCAGTACACCCATACCTCCGGCATGCGGATGCCCTCGCGCTCGGCCAGTTCCTTGACCGTGTTGAACACGAGCCGCTCCTTGGGTGTGGCCGGGTCGATGACCTGCTGCATGCGATACATGCGCTTGGCCATGCTCTTTGACATCAGCAGGGAGATGAACGCTCCACCAAAGCCGAACACCATGGCCCAGGCGAACTGGTAGCTGGCGAACGAGCCGCGCACATCGATGCCGAAAGCGGGCAGGACGAAATGAATGAGCAGGTTGCCGGAAATGACCAGCGTCAGAAAGACCATGAAGTTGGCGAGGATTAGCAGGAAAATTCCCTTCAGGCTTCTCATGTGGATGCTGTCGACCTCCTTCTCTTGATTCGCAAGGCGCTAATGTGGGGAGACGAGGGGCCAAAATCAAGCCTTGAAACACCGGCATGCTTCCCTTACAAAGGTGAACATGACAGAGCCAGTCCATGAGCCCGACATCATCGATGCCGATCAGGCGCAGTCATCGAATCATCTTGCAGCCCCCGATCATGTCCTTCCCGCCCAGCTGACCATCCTCCCGCTTTCGAACAGGCCGCTTTTTCCAGGTCTTGTGGTTCCCCTGACCTATGAAGGCAAGGAAATGGTCAAGGTCATCCATGAGCTGGCCGAGCGCCGGGAGCGCCATGTGGGCTTGGTGCTTGTGCGCAAGGAAGACGCCGATTACGAGCCGCAAAACCTGCATCGTGTCGGCGTCGTGGCGAGGATCGTCAAGGCCATCGAGCTGGACGGCAAGGGCGTGAATCTGGTGGTCGAGTGTCTGCGGCGCTTCGTCATTGCCGGCTTCCTGACCAACAAGAATCCGATTCGCGTGCTTGCGCACTATCCGACGACAGCACCCGCGGCGAACGAGGTGGAGCTTCGGGCCTATTCCGTGGCCATCATCAAGACAATCAAGGAATTGCTCCAGCACAATCCCCTCTATGAGGAGGAGCTGAGGCTGTTCGCCACGCGCCTTGGCGTGGATGAGCCCAACCGGCTGGCGGACTTTGCCGCAAGCCTGACGACGGCAAGCCGGGCCGATCTGCAGGAGGTGCTCGAGACCTTTGACTTGTTTGAGCGGATGAAGAAGGTGCTCGAGCTGCTCAACCGGGAGCTGAATGTCAGCAAGGTACAGAGCAAGATCCGCGAAAGCATCAACGAGCGCATTGCCGAGCAGCAGCGCAAGTTCTTTCTCCAGGAGCAATTGCACGAAATCCAGAAGGAGCTCGGTCTCGATGTCGACCCGAAGGAACGCGAAATCGAGGAGTTCCGCAAGCGGGCGGCCAAGCTGAAGTTTTCCGAGGAGGCGGCCAAGGTCTTTCAGGAGGAGCTGGACAAGCTTGCCCGCATCGACATGGCTTCGCCCGAATACACGGTCAGCCGCAATTACCTTGACTGGCTGGTGTCCTTGCCATGGGGAAGGTACACGCGCGACCGGTACAATCTGAAAAAGGCGCAGCAGGTTCTGAACCGCCATCATGCCGGTCTGGAGGATGTGAAGGAGCGCATCCTCGAATTCATCGCCGTGGGGGCCCGGCGGAAGGATGTCGGTGGCTCCATCGTGCTGTTTGTCGGCCCTCCCGGGGTCGGCAAGACCTCCCTTGGCCGTTCGATTGCGGAGGCCATCAACCGTCCGTTCTTTCGCTTTTCCGTCGGCGGCATGCGGGATGAGGCCGAGATCAAGGGGCACAGGAGAACCTATATCGGCGCCATGCCGGGCAAGATCATTCAGGCCCTCAAGCGGGTCGAATGCGCCAACCCCGTCATCATGATCGATGAGGTGGACAAGATCGGGGCCGATTTCCGCGGAGATCCCGCGTCCGCATTGCTGGAAGTGCTGGATCCCGAGCAGAACGTGGATTTCATGGATCACTATCTGGATGTTCGCTTCAATCTGTCCCGGGTGCTGTTTCTGCTGACGGCGAATCAATTGGATACGGTGCCTGAGCCCCTGCTCGACCGGGCCGAGATCATCCGTCTGCCGGGCTACATGACCAGCGAGAAGGTCGAGATCGGCCGCAAGCATCTGTGGCCTGCCCAGCGGGAGAGCCATGGTCTGCGCGCGGACGAGGTCTCGCTGACGAAGGCCGCGCTTCGCCATATCGTCGAGGACTACGCGCGGGAACCCGGCGTCAGGCAGCTTGAGCAGATGATCAAGAAGATCCTGCGCAAGGTCTCCAGAAAGCTGACCGAGGATCCGTCGCTGGCCCCGATCCGCATCGGGGTGGCCGATCTCGAAGAGTATCTGGGCAAGCCGAGGTTCCGTGAGAAGGGCATCGAGCGGGGCGTCGGGCAGGCGCTGGGCCTGGCTTGGACCCCCATGGGCGGCACGACACTGACGCTGGAGGCCGTCGTCGTGCATCGCGTGCAGCGGGGGTTCAAGCTCACCGGCCAGCTCGGCAAGGTCATGCAGGAATCGGCCGAGATCGCGTATTCATACCTGACGGCCAATCTGGCGCGTTTCGGAGCGCCCGAGGATTTCTTCAATGAGGCGTTCGTGCATCTTCACGTGCCCGAAGGAGCAGTGCCGAAGGATGGGCCCTCGGCGGGCATCACGATGGCCGTGGCCCTGCTGTCCCTGGCGCTCAACCGTGTGCCCGCCAACATGGCCATGACGGGCGAGCTGACCCTGACCGGGCGCGTGCTGGCGATCGGGGGTGTGCGGGAGAAGCTGCTTGCGGCCAAGCGGCAGCACCTGCGGGACGTGATTCTGCCCGAGGAGAATCGGGCCGATGTCGAGGAGCTGCCTGCGTCCGTCGTGGAAGGCCTCAGGCTTCATTACGTGAGGCGCTTCGATGAGGTTGCGGTGCTGATGTTTCCGAAGACGAAATGATTGCGTCGCGCGCGCCTATGGGCGCTGCGCCTTTCCCCCGAAGATGAGCCGGTGGGCCCAGCCTGTCCGTCCGTCATCCGTGCTGATTCTGTACCATGCTCCCTGAGCCTCGATCATGGTTACCCTTGTGCCACGTGACAGGGTGAAGCTGATGGCCGACGAAGGGTTGGGTGCCTTCCTGACATTGCCCGAGGCCACGGCGACCGTGAGCGTCTTCCGCTTGGCCAGCGCTCCTCCCTGACTCATCTTCTGGTCGATTTTCTCGTATTCCCTCTGCAATTCGTCCGCCAAGCCCTGGGCCTTGGTGATGACGGTCGCCAGCGGTCCGTCGATCTCGGGCAGGTAGCGGGCAAGCTCCTGTTCGGCTTGCTTGCCGTCCATGAATTGCAGGCCCACGCTGGCCAGGAAGACGGAGATGGCAAAGATGATGGCGGCATAGAGATTCTGCCCCCATTCGGTGAAGAACTTCAGGCACAGCATGACAATGATGCTCACGCCGGACAGGGCCATCAGATAGGGTGCAAAGGGAGAAAGAAAATCAGCCACATCCCCAATCAGGCCGAAAAAGCCCGAGATGCCGGCAGCGATCTGCTTGAACATTTGAAGCGTCCAATTCATGGTTGCACTATCCGATTCCTCCTTTTCACATCCAGACCCGTTCATGCAGGAAGAACAGGACAGGTCCCAGTATAGAAGCAAATTGGGGAAAACCAAAATCGACGCCGTTGCAGCAGCGCTCATGAGCCATGGGCAAACAGCCGGAAGGCGCTTGTCGGGCTACCTGGCCCGGACAGAAAGGGGCGCGAGAAGAAGGGCGATCAACCAGCCACGCCGGCCTGCTTGCGGATTGCCGCGACGTTTTCCATAATCAATGCAGGAGGAGGCCTGCTTATGGCAAAGAAGCAACATGTGCCGCTTTTGCCCTTGAATGCGCAAGATCAAGGAAAATGCATCCACATGCATGAGGCGAATACGAGGAATGCAGTTTCCTCGTATTCGGATTGTTAGGCACAAGACAGAGGGAGAATCAGTGACAATTTCAAACCACATTGAAAAGATTCGAGAAGGGCTGCGGCGCGGTACATTCACTTCAGAGGCAGCTGTTTCTCAGGGGATTCTTCTGCCAGCATTGCATGAGCTGGGGTGGCCTGTATTTGATACAAATGTTGTTGTTCCTGAGTTCTCACTTGAAGGGCGCCGTGTCGATTTCGCGCTATGCCATCCGCCAAGCCGTCCATCGGTATTCGTCGAGGTAAAGAAGGTTGGTCTTTCTGAGGGTGCTGATCGGCAGTTGTTTGAATATGCCTTTCATCTTGGTATGCCAATGGCGATCCTGACAGACGGGCAAGAATGGAGCTTTTACCTTCCCGGCGAGCAGGGCCGTTATGATGAGCGAAGGGTATATAAACTTGATCTTCTTGAGCGTGATATTGAAGAGTCAGCAAATCGACTTGAAAGATATCTCAGTTACGAACGGGTATGTTCTGGTGAAGCGCTGAAGGCTGCACGCTCGGATTATCAAAATGTGGCCAGAGATAGAGAAATAGAGGCTGCTCTTCCGAGAGCATGGGCACTTTTGCTTGAAGAACCAGATTCGTTATTGCTGGAACTGCTCGCCGAAAAGGTAGAAGATCTATGTGGTTATAAACCGGATTTGGATTTGTGCAGCAAATTTCTTTCTCGCAGTCAAAAGCAGGGTATGGATGTGGCCCCCACTCAGCCTCCAATGTCCGGACCTAAACAACACACACCGAAAGGGCGCGATAGAACAACTCAGTCTCGAACGATAGAGAATTTTTCGTTTGTCTTTGACGGTAAAACATATCAAGCCGGATCGGCGCGAGAGGTAATGGTTAAGGTTTTCCAATTATTGGCGGAAGCTGATGATGGTTTCCTTGAGAGGTTTGCATCAAGAAAGCATGGAAAAAAGCGGAGATACATATCTCGGGATAGAAAAGATCTCTATCCAGGGCACCCCGATTTAGCAGAAGAACACTCTATTGAATTCGTTCCAGGATGGTGGCTGGGAACAAACTACAGTCGAAGCAATATTCAGCGGATATTGGAGTTGGCCCTTGAGGTTGCACAGCCAAACATTCGGGCTTCAATACGAGTAAACGTCAAATAAGTGCCCAACAAGGCGCTCCAGCCGACCGTTCAACCGCCACGCGGTTTCGCATCGGCTGAGCTTGGTCGTTTGAAACAGCTCTCCCTAACCGCAGCAGGAAGGTGCCCTGGCTGAAACGTGGCGAGCCGGGACAAGGCTTGGCCTTCCTGTCCGGGCGCGGTTAGCCTTTGGCCATGTTGCTGGGCGTTGATACGGGTGGCACGTTCACGGATTTTGTCGTACTGGAGCGGGGCCGCCTGCGTTTCCACAAGGAGCTTTCCACACCGGATGACCCTTTCCGGGCCATAGCCCGCGGCATTGAGCAACTGGGGCTTGATGCCAATCGCCTGCATCTGGTGCATGGCTCGACCGTGGCCACCAACGCCATTCTGGAGCGCAAGGGCGCCCGTGTGCTGTTTGTGACCAATGAAGGCTTCGAGGATCTGCTCGCCATCGGCCGACAGACGCGGCAGGAACTGTATGCACTGCGCCCATCATCGAGGCGGCATTTGTTGCCGGCCAGCACGCTGGGCATTCGAGGGCGCATCGACGCGCGAGGAGACGAGGTCCAGGCGCTCGATGCATCGGGGCTGGAGGCGCTTGCTGCGCGCGCCAGGGAACACGATGCCGTGGCCGTCTGCCTTCTCTTTTCCTTTCTGAATCCGGATCATGAAAGGCGCATCGGCGAGCGTCTGCAGGGCGAGACGTTTTCATCCCTGTCCCACGAGATCCTGGCCGAGCATCGGGAATACGAGCGCGCGTCGACGACGTTTCTGAATGCGTACGTCGGCCCGCTGGTGCGCCATTATCTCGAACGTATTCGCGATCGCCTTGCCCCGCGGCACTTTTTCATCATGCATTCGGGCGGCGGGGTCATGGATGCGGACCTGGCCGCGCGCCAGGCCGTCAAGCTGGTTCTTTCCGGTCCGGCCGGCGGAATCGTGGCCGCCGAGGCCGTCTGCAGGCAGCTCGGCCTGGAGAAGGCGCTGACCTTTGACATGGGCGGCACGAGCACCGATGTCTCCCTGATTGACGGCGCGCCGGCCAGAATGACGGCCGGAAAGATTGCGGACATGCCCGTCGCCGTGCCGATGATGGACATTCACACGATCGGGGCCGGAGGTGGCTCCATCGCCTGGATTGATGATGCCGGACTGCCCAGGCTTGGCCCTGAGTCGGCTGGTGCCGACCCCGGCCCGGCCTGCTATGGACGCGGGGGCCGGTTGCCGACCGTCACGGATGCCCATGTCGCGCTGGGCCGCATCCCGGCGCGGATTCGCCTGGGCGGCCATATGCCGCTGGATGTCGGTCGCGCCCTGGAGGCCCTGAAACCGTTTGGCCGCTCCCTGGGCCTGGATGCGAGGCAGGCGGCGCAGGCCGTCATTGATCTGGCCAATGAACACATGCTCGGGGCCCTGAGGGTCGTGTCCGTGCAGAAAGGCCACGATCCGTCCGCATTCGCGCTGGTCTGCTTTGGCGGCGCGGGCGGATTGCATGCATGCGAGCTTGCCGAATTGCTCGGCTGCCGGTCCATCGTGCTGCCGCTGGCCAGCGGCGCCTTCTCGGCGCTGGGCATGATCGTGGGCAAGCGACAGGCCGACGTGTCCCTGAGCCGGCGCATCGCCCTGGGTTGCGCGGATGCCGGGGCCCGTCTTCAGGAGGTGTTCGATGTGCTCAAGGCCCGCGCCAGGCGGCAACTGCCCGGCCTGCGACTGGGTTTCGGGATGCAGTGTGAGATGGGGTATGTCGGCCAGGGCTTCCATCTGACCGTGCCCTTTGAAGGTGATGTGGGCGCCATGGTCGGGCAATTCCAGCGCCTGCATGAACAGCATTACGGACATGTGCTGGACAGGGAGGTGGAGGCCGTCACGATGCGCCTGACGGCCATCGCCGAAACGCCCACGCTGCAATGGCCCGATCTGCATGTGCGCTCCGGCCCGCCCTGCGCCGTCGGATACTCGGATGTCGTCGGCTTCGGCAGCGTTCCGCAATTCCGGCGCGACCACTTGGGATGCGGCGCGCGCCTGGATGGGCCGGCCCTGGTCCTGGAGGATACGTCCACATTCTGGCTGCGGCCGGGCTGGTGCCTGGAGGTTGTCGAGCATGGCCATATCGTGATCAGCCGGAGCGCGGCATGAACGCCGTTGAATTGAGCCTGGCGGCGCATCGCCTCGAGAGCATTTGCGAGGAAATGGGTGCCGTGCTGCAGCGCTGCGCCCTCTCTCCGAACATCAAGGACCGGCAGGACTTTTCCTGTGCCCTGTTCGACCGGCATGGGGAACTGGTGGCGCAGGCCGCGCATATACCGGTTCATCTGGGCTCCATGGTTTATGCCATGCGCGACGTGGTCGGCATGCTGGACTGGCATGAGGGCGACATCGTCGTTTTCAATGACCCCTTTCTGGGCGGCACGCATTTGCCGGACATCACGATGGTGATGCCCGTGTTCCTTCGCGGAGCATGCCTCGGCTTTGCGGTCAGTCGCGCGCATCATGCGGATGTCGGCGGAACCACGCCGGGATCCATGGGCATCCATCGGCATCTGGCGGATGAGGGCTGCGTCATTGCGCCGACACACTGGTACCGTGCCGGGGAGGAATGTCCGGACTTGGTCGCCATGTTCAGCAAGCGCATGCGCTCGCCGGATGAGCGCATGGGCGATCTTCAGGCCCAGCGGGCGGCTTGCGCCCTGGGCAGGAGAAGACTGCTGGAATGGCGCGGGCCGGAGCTGGAGCGCGTTTTTGAGCGCTTGCTCGCCGTTTCCGAGGGGTATGCCCGGGCCATGCTGCGCGACCTGCCCGATGGACGCTATGAATTCCAGGATGTTCTTGACGATGACGGCACGGGCCATGGTCCCCTGCCGATTCGGGCGAGCGTGTGCATCGACGGCGAGTGTGCGACGGTCGACTTTTCCGGCAGCGCGCCGGCGAGTAAAGGTCCGATGAACTGTCCGCTGTCGGTGACGGCTGCTGCGGTCTACTATGCGTTCCGCTGCCTGATGCCGCCGCACACGCCCCAGACCGGGGCGATCTTCCGTCCGATCCAGCTTCGGGTGCCTGAGCCGAGCCTGCTTTGCGCGCCGCAGGGCGCCGCGGTCGCCGCCGGCAATGTCGAGACCAGCCAGCGGATTGTCGATGTCGTGCTGGGCGCCCTGGCGCAGGCGATCCCCGAACGGGTGGCGGCTGCCGCGCAGGGCACGATGAACAATGTCGTCTTTGGCGGCATTGATGACGACTGGGTCTACTATGAGACCCTGGGCGGCGGCATGGGGGCACATGGAGGCGGGCCCGGCCCGGATGCCGTCCAGTGTCACATGACCAACACGCGCAACACCTCGATCGAGGTGCTGGAGATGCATTATCCGCTTCGCATCGTTCGCTATGCCATCCGGCGCGGCTCGGGCGGAAGGGGCCGGTTCCGCGGGGGACATGGTCTTGTCCGTGAATGGGAGGCCTTGCGTCCCAGCATGGTCTCCCTGCTCAGCGAACGGCGGCATTCGGCTCCCTATGGCTTGCTGGGGGGAGGTTCGGGCCGGAAAGGGCGGAACCTGCTGTTTGACGGGAAGGGCTGGAAAGAATTGCCGGCCAAGGTCGTGCTGCGGCTCGATCCCGGACAAAGGATTCGCATCGAGACCCCCGGCGGAGGCGGTTTCGGCGAGCATGACGGGCCAACATCCCGATGATCATTCTGGGCATCGAAACCTCCTGCGACGAGACGGCCGTCGCCCTGCTTGAGCATGATGGCGAAAAGCCCAGGCTGCTGGCGGATCTGGTGGCATCGCAGGTCGATCTGCATGCCCGCTTCGGCGGTGTGGTGCCAGAGCTCGCCTCGCGCGAACATGTTCGCACGCTGCCGCCATTGGTGGATCAGGCCATGGCGGAGGCCGGCGTCCGCTGGTCGGAGATCGGGCGGGTGGCGGTTACGGCCGGTCCCGGATTGATGGGGGCGCTCCTGGTTGGAGTCTCGTATGCGCGGGGAGCCGCCGCAGTGAATGGGGTGCCGCTTGTCCCCATCCATCATCTGGAGGCCCATCTGCTGGCCCCCGGTCTGGCCGAGGAAGGCCTGCCTCCCTTTCCGTTCATCTGCCTGCTTGTTTCTGGCGGGCATACGATGCTGGTGCGCGTGGACGGGCTGGGCCGGTACAGGGTGCTCGGTCAGACCGTGGATGACGCCGCAGGGGAATGTTTCGACAAGTGCGCCCGTCTGCTGGGGTGCGGCTATCCGGGCGGGCCACAGATCGCACGCATGGCGCAGGATGGAGACGCATCCCGCTTTGCCCTGCCCCGTCCCATGCTGAAACGGGGGCTTGATTTCAGCTTCTCCGGATTGAAGACGGCCGTCATGTATGCCATGAAAGATGGAGACTTCGACATGAGCGAGCGGCAGTGCCGTCTTGATATGGCCGCCGCCATCGAGGCGGCCATCGGGGATGTGCTCAGCATCAAGGCCGTTCGTGCGGCCCGTCAGCAGGGCGTGCGGCATCTGGTTCTGGCGGGCGGGGTGGCGGCCAACCGCTATCTGCGCGAGCGTCTGCATGCCCTGGCTCAATCCTCGGGCATCAGGCTTGTGGTGCCCGATCTCCGGCATTGCACGGACAACGCCGCCATGGTTGCGCATGCAGCCTGGTTGCGCTGCCAAGCGCGGATGCGCTTTCCGTCCGCCTGGGATGCGCGGGCACGCTGGGAGTTGGAACATCTCGAGCGCATGCAGGACTGACGGGAGGGCGCCGGGTCCGCCCGCGTCCGGCCTACGCCGATGGAGGGAGGGCGTCCTCCAGGGGCCAGATGGTTTGCCCGTTGCTTTCCCGGTGGATGCGCTCCAGCAGGGCCCGATGGGAGGCCATTTCCTCTTCGCTGATCGGAACCGGCTTGCGCTTGGTCAGGGGGGCCGTTTCAGCGCGCTCATTGCGCTGGCCGAGATGACTGGGCAGGCGAACGAAGCTTCTGGCCGGCTTTGCCGGCATGTCGTCGGCTAGCGAGAACTGCCGGCCTCCCGTCATGGCCAGGTAGACCTCGGCCAGCAGTTCGGCGTCGAGCAGCGCGCCGTGCAGGCTGCGATGGCCGCGTTCAATGCCGTAGCGGTCGCACAGGGCGTCTAGGTTGTTGCGCTGATTGGGATGCCTTTTTCTGGCGTAGACCAACGTGTCGATGACGGGCACCGAGGCAATGTCGGGACGGCCGCACAACTGAAGCTCGTGCATCAGGAAACCGAGATCGAAGCCGGCATTGTGGATGATCAGCGTGGCATCCTTGATAAACGCGAGAAAATCATCCGCGATGTCTGCAAACACCGGGGCATCCTTGACCTTGTCATTGCTGATGCCATGGATGCGCACCACCTCTTCGGGGATGTCCCGTTCCGGATTCAGGTAATGATGGAAGACCTTGTCGCGGCAGATGCTGCGCCTGGAAACCTCGATGGCCCCGATCTCCACGATGCGGTCTCCGTTCAGGGGGGACAGCCCCGTGGTTTCCGTGTCAAGAACAACCCATCGCATCGGCTCCGATGCTACCCCTGCAGGCCGGCGGAGCCAATGTTATCTGGCCGGTTCCTGCCGGCTCTTGCCAAACCATTGCTCGGGAAGCTCGAAGAGCCCCTGAACCATTTTCTTCAGCGCCATTTCGCTTTCCTTCGGGCCGGCTGGCTCGACCTTCGCCTCTTCCAGCGGGCCTTTCATGCGATAGACGCGGCTGAACAGGCTGTGGGAGGAATCCCCCAGCAAGTCGCGGAGCAGGGGGATCTTGTTCAGGATGGCGTCAAGGTTCTGCAGCGGATGAACGATCATGAGCAGGTCGATGTTGTTGTTGGCCAGATTGATCGATCCCCTGCCGGCCATGTCAAGAGCCGTGGCCCTCATGGCCAGGTTGTAGATGTTGAAATGTTCGTTGGACAGGATGCCTTCCATCTGCAGGCGCTCATACATCAGGCCCGGGCCGACGAGGTCCTTGCGTTGTCCGAACAGGATCTTGGGCAGGTCGGCAAGACTCATCAAGGCCAGCAGGCGCGTGAGCGGCCCGCCTTCGAGAATGCGCCCGTCGTCGACGCGCAGGCGAAGGCGGCCATTCATGCCCTCCCACCAGGGACGTTCCCTCATGAAGATTCCCTCTCCGGAGAACAGGGCATGCATTTTCCCGCCCATGAAACGCCTTGACAGCCCTCCATCGACCATGAGGCGGCCGAAATCACCGGACACCTCGGCAAAGCCATGCCACTGCAGGGCCCCATGTTCGGCGGGCTTGAGCGTTGCCGAAAGAAACAGTTGATGACCGGACAGATTGGCTTTCAGGGCACGGACATCGATCATGGACTTGCCCGGCAGCGTGAAATCGCAACTGAGGTTCTCGAGGTCGAGTTTGGATGTATGGACGTGCCGGGCGCGAAACGATCCCAGGCTTTCCGTGCCTGAGTCGATTTTCAGGCGCACCCCGTTCAGGGAGGCTTCGCCCCAGTTGAAGCGGTCGATGCGTGCAGCAAGCTCCCAATCCTTGGAGGTTGCCGCGCGCGGCAGCCTGTCAGGCAGCGCCGAGCGATCGAGGAAGCGGGCGTCCACGTCCAGCGTCCAGCGCGCCGGCCCAAACGGCGCCTGAACGAGGAGCGATCCATTGAAGGCGCCGGTCTGCATGTGCCGGGCATTGAGCACGAGCCCCTGGGCGTTGAGTTCGGCCGTACCGTCGGCCTGCATGATGTCGTTTTCGATCGTGCGGAACCGCTTGACATCCAGCTTCCAGGCCCCTTCCTGCTGAACGATGGCACCATGGCCCAGAAACGTCAGGGGCGTTCCGGCTGTTTTCTTCGTGCCGAGGAAATTCGACCAGGATGCATGGACGAAATCCAGCGTCGCATCGAAGGCGTCGTTCTTGATGGCCAAGATCGTCGTGACCTGTCCTTGGGGGCGGCCCATCGGGATCTCGAATCGTTGTGCCGCATGTCCCAGATCGGTTTGGAAACGCGCCTGAAGGGATGCCAGGCGCCAGGCCTTTTCCGTCGTTTGCAGAGCATGGAAGCTGAGGCTTCCTTGACTGAGCTCCGTTGAGAAGGCCAGATCCCTTGCGCGGAGCCCCTGCTTCAAATCCCAGTCAACAGTGCCAGTCTTGATGAGCACCGGAATGGTTTTGATATCCAGTTGCCATGGCCTTGCCGGCCGGAAGCTCAGGCTCATCGCCTCGGGGTGCTCGGAGGTCGCGGTCCAGAGCATGTGGAAGCGGGCATCGCTTGATGAGACCTTCCATGTTGCAAGCTTCAGCAGCTCGGGCTGTTGCCACTCGGCCAGGGCCGTCAGCTTCACCTGGCCCGTACCGTTGATGTCCATTTTCAGGTCATCCCAGCGGATATCCAGCGTGCCGTTGATATGGCCCGCCGCATGGGGCAGTTCGGCAGCGTGAATGATGCCATGCAGTTTTTGTTGATCGAGGCTGATCGTGGCCTGCGTCTCGCGCAGCCGGTCCCCACCCATGCCCAGGGAGATGTCCGCGCCTTCCACCATGCCCTGGACCGAGAATTCCATGGCATCGATGTCCGCTGCGCTTGGGGGGGATGCCCAGGGCTTTGGCCAGTTGAGCCTCACCTCCGCCCTTGCATGACGGATCAGGCCCGCGTGCATACTGGACAGCCAGCGTTGCCAAGCGGCCGAGTCATCCAGTGGGCGCAAGGCCCGCCAGACCAGGGGCATGGCCAGATGGGTCGTCGTTGCGCTGACGTGAAGGCGTCCATCCATCCATGCTGCGCGGGCCTGCATGATATTCTCCGCCTGCCGCCATTGGATGTTGTCGAGAAGGATGCGCCTGATCTCCAGGCCCTTGTCCAGGTGGCTGGCCTCGATGGTTCCCTCAATGGTCAGGCGGTCGGCCGGAACGGGTACCTGGCCGGTCGGCCAAAGCACGAAGTCGGGATGGCCGGCAAGATCACAGCGCAGCGACCATTGCGTGGGATGGATGCGATGCAGGGAGGCATGCAATGACGGCGGAGCCTTGTCGGCGCGGATCATGTCGCCTGGCAGCCAGTCCAGTCGCAGCATCGAAAGCTCGATGTTGAGCGGCAGCATGTCCTGGTCCAGTTGTCCCGTCATGGTTGTTGTGGGGGTCGTCAGCGCCAGGCGGCGTTGATCGTCCATCGTGAATGAAAGGTAATCCATGTGTCCGGATTGCTGTCCGATCTTCCAGTCGAGGGTAACCCGGTCCAGGAGCAATTCGCTGTCCGGAATGGTGACGGCAACGGGCGCCTCATTCTGGAGAAGCTGAAGTTCCAGGCTACCTCCATGCAGGCGGATGCGGTTGGGCATGAAGTCCGTGAACAGAAGCCGCAAGAACGGAATGCGGATGCTGAGTTCGCCATCCCTGTATTTCAGATTCGGCGATGCAAAGGAGATACCCTTCGAACGTACCCAGAGATGGCCCGCCCAGTACCAGGAGAGTTCGCCGAGATCGAGGGATGAAAGCCCGAGCTGCTTCTTCAGATAGCTTTCGACTTGGGGCTTGAGCGTGGACAGCGGCGGCATCTGCCAGTAGACAAATGCCGCCGACAGCGCCACTGCCAGGAGCAGAAGCAGCACAATGCGTCGAAAACTGGCCAGCGCATCCCTCAAGCGGCCAGGCATGTTCGGGGCATCAACCCTGTTCCTTCATTCTGGCAATTTTCTCTTCAAGGGCCCTGACAAGGTGCTGGTAGTCGTGTTTGGCCAGTTGGGCCTGAAAATCCTGATAGAACGTGCGCACCAAGCTTGCCCCCTCGATGCGGATATCATAGACGCTCCATCCCCGTTCCGTTTTGTGCAGGCGGTATTCCACCGGAATGTCCTTGCTGCCATCGGAAACGATGGTCAGCACGCGGGCCTTGCTGCCGCGGTATTCCACGTCTCCATATTGAACGGTTTCGCCCTTGTAATCCTTCAGGCGGTTGCCATAGGAATACTCGAGCAGTTGGCGGAAGACATCCGTGAAATGGGCCCGTTCGGCCTCATCCAGCTTTTTCCAGGGTTCGCCCAGGCTGCGCTTGGCCATGGCGGCATAGTCGAAGCGTCCATTGACAATGTGGCGAATCTTTTCCCGGTCGGCCTCGACCAGCTTTGTCTTGTCTTCTCGGTGCTCAAGCACATCGATGATGCCACTGACGATGCTCTGGATCACGGCCTTGGGGTCTTCGTCAGCGGCCCCTGCCTGCAAGGGCAGGGCCAGCGCAAGCGATAGCATGATGCCAAACAGGGAATGTTTCATGATTTCTCCTTCATTGTCTTTCTTATTCCTTGCCGCTGAAGATGTATTTGCTGACAAGGTCCTCGATGTTCAGGGCGGACTCGGTTTCCTCGATTTCATCACCGTCAGCCAGGAAGGTTTCCTCCATGCCCTGCGTAATGCGGATATAGCGGTCGCCGATGATGCCCTTGGTGCGAATGGATGCAAAAGCATCCTCGGCGATCCTGACATCGTCATTGATCCGCATCACAACCTCGGCCTTCCGGTTGTCGAGAATGTGGACATCCTTCACGCGCCCGATCACGACGCCGGCCATCATGATGTCGCTGCCGCTGCGAACGCCGCCCACGTCGTCGAACACGGCACGCAGCTCATAGCCTTGCTCGCCAAGGCCTCCGACCTGGCCAAGCTTGATGGCCATCCAGCCTGCGCTCAGCAAGCCAAGGAACACGAAGATACCGACCGTGATCTCGATGCGCTTGTAGTTTTGCATGTTCACTCCTTCAAAGGAAAAACGAGGTCAGGATGTAGTCGACCATCAGCACCCCGACTGAGGCAATGACCACGGCTTGGGTTGTGGCCCGGGCGACGCCTTCGGTCGTGGGCTCCGAGCGATAGCCCATGAAGGTGCATATGACGCCGATCATGAAGCCGAACACGATGGCCTTGACCCAGCCGCCATTGAGGTCATGGGCGGTTATCTTCGCCATCATCTCGGCCACATAGGCGCCTGGATTCACGCCAAGCAGCTCCACGCCTACCAGATATCCGGCGGCGATGCCAATGACGTCGAAAATGGCCACGAGCAGGGGTAGGGCAATGGTCGCCGCCACGATCCTTGGCAGGATGATCCGGGCCTTTGGATTGACGGCCATCATCTGTAGCGCATCCAACTGCTCCGTCACGCGCATGATGCCGATTTCGGCTGTGATCGAGGAGCCGGCGCGTCCGATTACCATGAAGGCGCCCAACACCGGTCCCAGTTCGCGAATGATGGACAGCGCAACTCCCGCGCCGAGCAGGGATTCGGAGCCGAACTTGGCCAGTGTGTAGTATCCCTGCAACGCAAGGACCATGCCGGTGAACGCGCCCGTGATGATGATGATGACCAAGGAGTCCACGCCCAGGGCATGAAGCTGCATGACGAAGTGTCTTCCCTGCCAAGGCCTGCGCAGCAGATGGCTCAGGGCGTTTGCGGACAGCACGGTGGCATCGCCCATGGCCTGCAGGAACATCAGGAAACGTCGCCCGAGGCGGCCGAAAAACGCGAAAAAGGGCGTCAGGAAACCGGTAGGGTTCATGGCTGGGTCCCCAGGAGATCGTCCAGGTAGGGCCTGGTGCTGCGCGAGAACGGGATGGGGCCATCAGGGCGGCCTTCGATGAATTGACGGACCCGTTCATCCTCACTGGCCCGGATGTCATCAGGAGAGCCGGAGGCAATGATGGCCCCCTGCCACATGAGGATCACATGGTCTGCGATGGACAGCCCTGCATGGACATCGTGGGTCACCACGACGGCGGTCATGTGTGCCTTCCTGACGGTATCATGGATCAGGCTGGTGATGACGCCGGCGGAAATCGGGTCCAGGCCGGAAGTCGGTTCGTCAAAGAAGACCACGCGTGGATCCATGGCCATGGCTCGGGCAAAGGCCACCCTCTTGGCCATGCCGCCGGACAGTTCGGATGGCATCAAGTGCTCGAATCCGCGCAGCCCCACCTGTTCCAGTTTCATCATCACGATCCTGCGGATGATTTCCTCGTCCAGGTTTGTGTGTTCATGCAACGGGAAGGCCACGTTTCCATAGACATCCAGCGAGTTGAGCAGGGCCGAGTACTGGAAAACCATGCCCATCTGCTCGCGAAGCTTGAACAGGCGCCGCTCTGGGATGCGGCCGAGATCCTCACTGGCAAACCAGACATGCCCGCTGCTGGGCTTTTCCAGGCCGGACAACAGCCTGAGCAGGGTCGTCTTGCCTGAACCCGATCCGCCCATGATGGCCGTGATGCCATGCTCGCGGATATGAATATCCAGCGGTTTTACGGCCTGAATGTCGCCAAAGGTCTTGCTCAGGGACTCACCGCGAATCATGCGTCAATCGTATCAGATGTTTACCCGTTTGCACATGCATTGGGCATGGCGTGATGGGCGCGCCCGCGCTACATTTCCGCTTCATCATTGCCGTTCATGAGGTGCAGGGAATGAATTTTGCGGACAGGGATGGTCTGATCTGGTTTGATGGCGAGATGGTGCCCTGGAGGGATGCCAGGGTGCATGTGCTCACCCATACGCTGCATTATGGCATGGGAGTCTTCGAGGGCGTACGCGCCTATCATGCCGAGAAGGGCACGGCCATCTTCCGCCTGCAGGAGCATACCGATCGGCTGTTCCGTTCGGCACACATCATGAACATGCCCATGCCGTTCGACAAGGAGACGCTGAATGCGGCGCAAATCGAGGCCGTGCGCGCGAATGGCCTCGATTCAGCCTATATCAGGCCCATGGCGTTCTATGGCTCGGAAGGCATGGGTCTGAGGGCGGACAATCTTCGCACGCATGTCATCGTGGCCGCCTGGAATTGGGGGGCCTATCTGGGCGATGAGGGCATCAATCACGGCATACGGGTTCGCACGTCGAGTTACACGCGACACCATGTAAACATTTCGATGTGCAAGGCCAAGGCCAACGGGCATTACATCAACTCCATGCTGGCCTTGGCCGAGGCCCAGCGGGATGGCTACGATGAGGCCCTGCTGCTGGATGTCGATGGCTTCGTCGCCGAGGGCTCGGGCGAGAACATCTTCATTGTCCGGGATGGGGTGCTCTATACGCCGGAACTCAGTAGCGCCCTGGATGGCATCACGCGGGCATCCATCATCGAGCTGGCCGAGGAGCAGGGCCTGCAGGTTGTGGTCAAGCGCATCACGCGTGATGAGGTGTATGTCGCTGACGAGGCCTTTTTCACGGGCACGGCGGCCGAGGTGACCCCGATCCGCGAGGTTGATGGGCGCGTGATCGGCAAGGGAAGCCGCGGTCCGATCACGGAGCTTCTGCAGTCAAGATACTTCGATGTCGTTCATGGTCGCTGCGCCGACCGCGAGGACTGGCTGACTTACATCTAGGCCCGGCCGAACCATCGGCCGACCACGGCTGCGCCTACGGCGTCACCGAACACGTTGACCGTTGTACGGCAGCGGTCAAGGAACCAGTCAATGGCCAGGATCAGGCCGATGCCATCGAGTGGCAGCCCGACGGCGCCGAGTACGATAACCATGGTGACCAGACCGGCTTCGGGGATGCCGGCCGCGCCAATGGCGGCCATGGTTGCGGTCAGCAGCACGAGCACCTGCTGGGCGAAGCCGAGTTCGATGCCATAGGCCTGGGCAATGAACAGCACGGCCACCGCTTCATACAGCGCGGTGCCGTCCATGTTGATCGTGGCTCCCAAAGGGAGCACGAAGCGTCTTGCCCTGTCATGCACGCCGGCCATGGATACGGCCTCCATGGTCAGTGGCAGGGTCGCGCTGGAGGATGCCGTCGAGAAGGCCGTCATCAGCGGCGTGGCCAGATGGCCGAGATAGGCCATGACCGAGCGGCGGGCAAGCAGGAACAGCAGCAGGCACAGTACCAGGGCGTGAGTGAGCAGCCCGCTCAGGACGGCCAGGGCGTATTTGGCCAGGCCGGCAAGCTGGGCAAGGAAGGCATCCCCGCCACCGCTGGCTCCGAGTTTCGAGGCAATCAGCGCGAAAACCCCGACGGGTGCCAGCAGCATGATCCATTCGACCATGACCATCATGGCCCCGTTGACGCCTTCAAAGAAGCCGACGACCGCCGCGCCCTTTTGTTCCAGCGTGCTGAGGGCAGCGGCGAAAAGGATACAAAAGACGATGAGGGGCAGCAGTTTCATGTCGGCGGCTGCTGCAATGATATTGGGGTGCACCAGGGAGAGGATCAGGTCCGTGACACCGATATTGCCAGCATGCGCGATGTCAGGCGCGCTGGCCTGCTTCCATTCCACGCCATGGCCGGGTTGCCAGAGGTTGGCCATGAGCAGTCCGATGCTGACCGCGATCAGCGTGGTGCTCATGTAATAGCCAAGGGACAAGGCCCCCATGCGTCCCAGCTTCCGCACATTGCCGAGCCCTGCCACGCCCGTGATGATGCTGGCCGCGACCAGCGGGACGATCATCATTTTCAGGGCCGTCAGGAACAGCTCTCCCAGCCAGGCGACGCTCTGCATAGCCTCGCCCCCATAATATCCGGCGACGCCACCGCTGAGGATGGCCGCGAGCATCAGCCAGAGCATACGGCGCTCGCGGTGGCCTTCTCCGACCCGACTCATCCACGGCTCCGGTCGGTGGGTTGCTCTGCCTGCAGGTGCCGGGCCAGATAGATGCTCTGGGCGATGATGAACAGCAGGGTCAGCCCCATCAGCCCGAAGAGCTTGAAGTTGACCCAAGTGTCCGTATCAAAGGCAAATGCGACATACAGGTTCAGGGCGCCCAGCACAAGAAAAAAGATGCCCCAGCCGGCATTCAGGCGCCGCCAGATGATGCCGGGAAGGTCGATCCTTGCGTCCAGCATGCGGGCGATGAGGGGCTTGCCGCCAATCCAGTGGGAGCCGAGAAAGGCCATGCCGAACAGCCAGTTGATGACCGTCGGCTTCCACTTGATGAACAGCTCATCATGCAGCAACAGGGTTGCCCCGCCAAAGATCAGGACGAGAACGAGCGTGATCAGGTGGCTGGTTTCAAACCTGCCATGCCGCAGGCGGTGGAAAATGGTTTGAGCCAGTGAGGCGAGCATGAGCACCGCCGTGGCCGTGTAGATATTCTGCCATTTGTAGGCTGCGAAGAACAGCAGTACGGGGAACAGATCATAAAGCATTTTCATGCCCCCATCTCAGCACATAACCCCCTGTTTGCCAAGGCATCCGGCTTGTTGGCAAGCATGGCCCGATCGTACATGCTTGACCGCATGCGTATTTCATGGTTGTTGCTGGTCGCGCTCGTGCTGGGCGGCTGCTCGATGAAGAAGAGCAGTGAGGTATATGCGGGTCTGTGGCAAACTTGGGAACAGATGGATACGCTGCTTCAGGAGCAGTATCCGGATGCTCCGCCGTTGATTCTGGTCCATGGCTGGAATGGCGGGGAATTCACCTGGCCGTCTGCGCGTGAATTGATGAAGCTGGAGCGAATGCTGCGACGGGATGTTTTTTTCTTTACCTATCGCACGGGCCTGGTTTCCAACCGTTATCCGCCGATCGAGATCCTGGAGGAGAAGCTGGACCGATTTCTGGCCCAGTACCGGCAGGTGGATGTCGTGGCCCACAGTATGGGCGGTTTGCTTATCCGTCAGTACCTGAGCCATCATGCCGAGAATCCGATCCGTCGCATCGTGTTTCTTTCGACGCCGCACTTCGGGACCGGTGCCGCCAAGCTCCTTGCTGAACTGGGAAGCCTGCAGCCGGAAGGCAATATCCAGGCGCAGGAAATCCAGCCAGGCTCCGATTTTCTGTGGGTGCTCAATGATGGCTCCGGTGACGAACTGGAGGGCCATGCTGTGCTGAACGTGCTTGTGGCGCCCGGTGCCCGGTGGCTGGAAGGGGATATTGTCGTGGATCCCACATCGGCCTGGCTACCCTGGCATGCGGTCAACATTGCCGTGCGGGGCGATCATCATCTGGGGAGACGGTTGCTGCAGATGCCGCGCGTGCTCGCCTTCCTTCGTGACGGGCGGCTGCCAGAGCCCGATGCCCCGCCGCTGGAACATCGTGCCTGGGTGCGCTTTCTCGTGCACGGCGAGCCAATGCGCTTCACTCCTTCAAGAATCACCCATCTTGATGCCAGGGGGAGAAGGCACAATGACTTTTCCGTTTGTTGCGATGTCAGGGCCGGTCTTTATCCATTGGGTGGCAACACGCTGGTGCTTCGGCACATCGAGCCTGGAGACACCTTCATCTTCTATCCTCCGGGCGGCAAAAGGGACGGCGTGCGCATCGCGGGCCGCGAGCTCATGTCCGAGCGGCAACCGATCGTACTTGTGGAGAAGGCATTGGATGCCCCCTAGCCTGGATCGGGAAGTCGCACAACCGCAGCAGCCATGTCTGAGCAGCCCATACCTGTTTCCTCGTCCTTTTCCGGCGAGGTCGGGGCATGCCCGTCACCACTTGCAAAAACATCCGAAGCTTCCATGCTTGGCTCATCATGAAGCGGAACAAGTCGGTGCTGTATCTCGCGCTGACCGCCGTCACCGTTATCGGCGGCTATGTTTTCCTTCGCACGGCTTACGAGTCGGCGGCCGCCATTCCCTTTGCGCAGGAATTCATTCTCGTGGTCCTCGGCACCACGGCCACGGTGCTCATCACGGCCATGTTGCTGAACCAGCAGACGGCCGTGGAAATCGAGAAGGAACAGAGCATCAAGTTCATCGAGTTGAAAACGCGAACCTATGAGGAGCTCATCGCGCGAATCGAGGCCTTGAGCCTGATGGAGCGTTTCGGCGAGCAGGAACTGACGCGTCTTCGTTTCATCACGCACCGTCTGGCCATCTTCGCCTCGCCGGAGGTGCTGGAGGAATATCACCGGTTTCTAGAAGACATCAGCGCCAAGGTGCGCGACGGCAGTATCCGTCAGGATGCCGAGTCCATTTCGCTGGCCCTGGCTCGCCTGACGGTTCCCATCCGCGCTGACCTTATCGGCGAAATGGACTTGCTGTCCAAACGCAGCGCGTCGTCCATCCGGCGCCTGATCATGGAAAACATGGAAGAATCGAACGATCTCCAGATCGAGCTGCCCGAGCGTCCAACGCCGGGTGGAGACAAATAATTGCTACCTCAGCGACCGGCCGGCTCCGGAATGGCTTGCCTGGCCAGGGCGTCGGCGCGTTCGTTTTCCTCATGGCCGGCATGTCCACGGACCCATTCCCATCTTACTTCATGTTTTTGACTGAGACGGTCGAGTTCCCGCCATAGGTCCTGATTGGCTACGGGCTGACGGTTGGCGTTTTTCCAGCCCCTTTTCTTCCAGCCGTGGATCCATTCCGTCATGCCCTGAACGACGTATTTTGAATCAGAATAAATCGTGACCCTGCAGGGTCGTTTCAGGGCCTTCAGCGCCTCGATGGCGGCCTGCAACTCCATGCGCTGATTCGTCGTTTCCGGTTCTCCGCCCGAGATCTCCTTCTCATGCCGGCCAGAGCGCAGGATCACGCCCCAGCCCCCCGGGCCCGGATTGCCCGAGCATGCCCCATCGGTAAAGGCCTCAACGTTCGGCTTTTCCATCATGATCGGGATTGTGCCCTGGCCGGAGCCGGAATGCATGTGTTTTCCCTGGCCGTTCGCTTGCCGAAAAGCTGTGCTAGCATCGGCCGGTGGTCCAGAGTTCCCCGCAAGCCAAGTCAGGGCCCATGAGCTGGAAGCAGCGATGGGATCGCTACCGCTCGCATGAAAATCCCGAGCGGGCCCAGTCGATCACGCGCCTGCTGATTGTCGGTGGGCCCTGCGTTTTTTTTCTCTTCATTGGCGAAATCTATGCCGCCATGGCGCTGGCCGCGTATTTTCTCGTGGCCCTGCTGATTGCGCTGTGGGTATATTTTGATCCTGAGCCCAAACCTGCCCGCAAGTTGCTGACTGCGTTTGGCGACA
Source organism: Mariprofundaceae bacterium (assembly GCA_015488115.1). Classification (GTDB taxonomy): domain Bacteria; phylum Pseudomonadota; class Zetaproteobacteria; order Mariprofundales; family Mariprofundaceae; genus J005. Next base: position 39,668 of record WFOK01000015.1, on the reverse strand, counting down.
CTGGCGTGCCGACGCTTTGTCTGGTTTTCCTGCCGGGAGAAACGGGCGCTCCGTTCGTGGCTATTTATCTCTGGGTGATCACAGGCTACGGCTTTCGCTACGGTGAGCACTACCTGCTGCTGACAACGGTTTTTTCGGCCATCGGCTTTCTTATCGTCATGACAACCGATGCCTTCTGGCAGGAGCATCGCACGGTTGTCTGGGGATACTTGATCCTGATTGTCGTGGTGCCCGCATTCATGGCCCGGCTGATACGAAGGCTGCACCATGCGCTGGGTCAGGCCCAGGCGGCCAATGAGGCCAAGAGCATGTTTCTGGCCAATATGAGCCATGAGCTGCGCACGCCGCTCAACGGGATCATCGGCATGGGCGAGCTGCTGACGACAACCAGGCTCGACCAGACGCAGAAGCGCTATGTGACTGTGATCAACGAGTCGGCGAATCATCTGCTGGATCTCATCGACCGCATCCTGGACATCTCCCGCATCGAGGCCGGTCGCATGGAGATTTCCGAGGTGGCCTTCGATCTTCATGCCATGGTCGAAGGCCTGGTGGCCATTTTCGAATCGCAGGCGCGCAAGAAAAACATTCAGGTGCAGGCCATGGTGGCTCCGGAGGTGCCGTTCGCCTTGCTGGGCGATGCGCAGCATCTCAAGCAGGTTCTGCTGAACCTCATTGGCAATGCGGTGAAGTTCACGGATGAGGGCCATGTCTGGGTGCGCGTGAGCCGCGTTGGCGAAAGCCCGGGCATGGTCCGGCTCCGTTTCGATATCGAGGATACGGGCATTGGCATGTCCGAGGACGCGCAACGGCATATTTTCGAGCGTTTCACCCAGGCCGATGCCTCGGTCACGCGGCGCTATGGAGGTACGGGCCTTGGCACGACGATTGCCAAGCATCTGACGGAGCTCATGGGAGGGCATATCGAGCTTGCCAGTAGGGAGGGAGAGGGAACAACGTTTTCCGTTTTTCTTCCATTCAGGCTGCAGCCGACGGCTGATGGGCTCCAGGAAACCATGCATTTGCGCGTGCTGCTTTTCGTGCAGCCAGACCAGGAACAGCGCATGCTTCCGTGGCTTGAGCGCTGGGGTGTCCAGTATGAGCTACATCACGAGGAGACGACCCTGCTTTCCACGCTCATGGATGCCTTCGTCCAGGGCAGAGGGGTGGATGCACTGGTTCTCAGCATGGATCGCCTGCAGCTTGATCCACTGCAACTTGCGGCTGCGATCAAGAGCAACAAATCCCTGCAGAACACGGATCTCATTCTTCTGGCTCCATCGTCCGACAAGGCCAGGGAGCATGTGTTCACCAGCCATGGCTTCAAGGTCGTGCTCTATGAGCCGCTGGCTGAAACCCTGCTGTTCAACGCCCTGCATGCAAGCAGTGTCCTGCACCGTCATGCCAAAGGGGTCGTCCAACTGGCCGAGGCCCATCGACGCAAGCATCAGGAGCGCAGCCTGAACATCCTGCTGGCGGAGGACAATCCGGTCAATCAGGAAGTGCTGAACGAGGTCATCACTAGGGCCGGGCACCGGCTGACCATCGTCGGGGACGGCGAGGCTGCCCTGGATGCATTGTGTGAGCAGTGTTTTGATCTTGTGCTGCTCGACATGAACATGCCGGAGGTCAGCGGCCTGGACGTGCTCAAGCAATTCAGGTTCATGGATACCTCGGCCTCCACGCCGGTGATCATGCTCAGCGCCGATGCGCTGGATTCCACAATTCAGGCCTGCCTCGATGCCGGAGCCAATGATTATCTGACCAAACCGGTGAGCATTCCCAGATTGCTGGAGACCTTGTCCAAATATGCCTCCGTTGAGGTCGACGAGCCGCCGGCAGCCGTGGTGGACGCACCAAATCCCATTGCCGCGGATGATCTCCTGGATCACGACCTGATCGAAGATCTCCGGCAGGTCACGGGATCGAGGGAGCAATTGCTCAGGTTCCTCGAGCTCTTCGAGGAGAACGGCTTGTCCCTGATGCGCCAACTCAGGGCCCATGCCTTCGAGGGGCGTCCAGATCTTTTCCGGAAGGCCGTGCATGGCCTGAAGGGAACGGCCGGCACCATGGGCGCGAAATGGCTTAGCGAATGCTGCCGGCATATCGAGGAAGGCGATGAACCCCTGACCCGTTCCCGCATGCATGCGTTTTGCGAAGAGCTGGAAGCCGTTTTCCGGAGCAGTTGCGCGGCATTGCATCGGGAGCTCGGATCATGAGGCGGGTTCTCCGCGGGGAACGGCGTCTACGCGCATTTACGCCGTTCCCCCGGAGCCGGTGACTTATGATCGCACGGACTGGCGCTTGATCAAGCGCTGCATCATGCGGATGTCCTTCTCGCGCACGTTCATGGCCGCCTCAACCCAGACTTTGGCGACGTCCATCAGTTCCTGCCGCGTCAGTGGGTGCGTGAGCTTCTTCGCCTTTCGGAACATGCAATAGCCATTGATGGCCCGCTGTTCCTTGGCGATGAAATCATGAACGGCCTTCTCTCCTTGCCCATCCTCTGCCAGGACATCGACGACGCCCATGTCAAACATTTCTTCCGCCGAATAGACCCTTCCTCCCGTGATGATGCGCTCGGCTGCGGAGGCGCCGATTTTTCTTGCCAGCAGGCTGAAGGCTCCGATGCCGGGGAACATGTTGAAAAGGATATCGGGGAAGCCCATGCGCGCAGACCGTTCGGCGATGAACACGTCGCTGGACAGCGCATATTCAAGACCGCCGCCGAGACAGTCGCCCTGCGCCAGGGCCATGGTCGTGATGCCCCTGTCCAGGCCATGATGGTTGAGCATCATCGTGTCGATGCAGTCCTCGGCATACTGGAGCAGAGCGGCGCTGTCACGGTTGCGGATAAGCCGGATGAAGTAGTCCAGGTCGCCGCCCAGATTGAAGATGCCCGGGACATCCGAGGCAAGGACAATGTAGCGGATATCCTTGCCGAGTGGGTCGCGCATGAGCATGGAAAACCATTGCTGGATTTCATGAATGAGCTCAAGCGTGCAGCAGGGGCGGGGCCTGGGATGCATGATGTACCAGGCAAGATGCAGGTCTTCCTCGTATTGAATGTCCAGGGTCTGGAAGGGTTTGGAGAGCGGGGATGGTGTGTATGTGGTGTTGACGTTCATGGTGCAGCTCCTTGAAGGTGGTTTTGTGACCCAGGTCACTGCTTGTAACATGTGAAAAAATCAGTTCTTTCGTCAAACCTTTATCGCATGGGCTGTTGCAAAATGACACCATCCCTGCTATCAAGGCCAACAAACACATGAGGAGCTGCCCATGCCTTTGAAGATCCTTTTGGCCGAGGACAACCTTGTGGTGCGTCAGATGATGATCGATTTCCTGAGCGGCGAAGGCCACGAGGTTGAGGGTGCAGCTTCCGGGGATGCCGCCTGGGATCGGCTGCAATCGGGCAAGGCCTACGATGTGCTCCTGCTCGATCTGTGTTTGCCCGGCATGGATGGCCTCGAACTGCTGAAACGCATGCACACCGAACCGTGTCCGGTCCAGCCATCTGTGGTCATTCTCAGTGCGGATCATGCCCCGGAAACGAAGGAGGCCGTGCTGGCGGCGGGCGCGACGGCCTTCTGGCCAAAGCCCTTGACGCCTTCGGAATTGATCAGCCGGGTGGGTGCTCTTGAACAATCGCGGAACCCTTCGGATGCGGGGGGCATCCTGCAGGAGAGGGTGCTGCAGGAACTGGTGCAGGCATTGGGCCGAGACAGGAAGTTGGCCAGAATGATTGACACGTTTACCGAATCGCTCCGCGATTATGAACGAAGGATTCATCAGGCGGCGAAACATGGAGACGGGCAGGAGGTGCGTAATTTGCTGCATGGCCTCAAGGGCGCCGCAGGCATGTTCGGTGCCAGCAGCCTGGCGGACTGGTGCCAGCGGCAGGAGGCCCTGGCCAGGCAGGGCGAAAACTTGCGCGACGGGTTCATGGAGCGGGAGCTCGGAGCGCTGATCGAGCAGACATGCAAGGCCCTCGAGGCCTTCATCGAGCGGGAAGGGCTGTGAGACTTCACCCCGATATTTGGCGCCGGTTGGCCATGTTGCGCGTGACGGCCATTGATCGGGGCGAAATCGAGCGCCGTCGTCTTCAGGCCGAGGCATTTTACGCCCGGCATGGAAGACCGGATGAGGATATGCTGGCCGATCATGAGTTGTTCATTCAGGGCAAGATGGAACGGGATGAGTATGAGGAATATCTGGCCTGGAAACATGCGCCCGGGGTCGTCCATGAAGATGTGGACATGAGCAAGCTTGAGCAGGCGATCTTTGCAGGCGGCTGTTTCTGGTGTATCCAGGAGGCCTTTGACTGCGTGCGAGGTGTTGTGGTCACGGAGGTCGGTTATACCGGCGGACATCTAGCCCATCCCCGCTATGAGGACGTGCACCGGGGGGAGGGAGGTCACGTCGAAGCCGTTCGGGTGAGCTTTGATCCGGAGATTGTCGGTTATGCCGCCTTGCTGGATGTCTATTGGCATCAGATCGATCCGCTTCAGCGGGACGGACAGTTTGCCGATATTGGCCCCGCCTATCGGAGCATCATCTTTGTGCTGGATGATGCCCAGCGTCACCTGGCCGAGCTGTCCCGGCGGCGGCTTGAACAGAGTGGGCGCCTGGCTGGACCGGTGGTCACCGAGATCCGGTCGGCTGGCCCCTTTTATCCTGCGGAAGCCGAACACCAGCATTACTACCGGCGACATGCGGGCCGTTACCAGCGTTACAAGGAAATGTCCCGCAGACAGGAGCGGCTGAGTGATATCTGGGGGCGGAGCGTGGATGAAGAGGAGTGACTCAATGAAGCTGAAGAACAAGAAGTGTGTCCCCTGCCAGGGCGGTCTGGCGCCCATGGATGTCCGTCAGGCTGAGCAATGGTTGCGCGAGGTGCCCGGTTGGTCCCTGATCGAGCAGGCTGGCAAGCTCCGGCGAAGCTTTTCTTTCCCTGATTTCGCATCGGCCCAGTCATTCGCCTGCCGCGTCGGGGAGCTGGCCGAACAAGAGGGGCACCATCCCGACATCTGCTATGGCTGGGGTTATTGTACGGTCGTGTTTTACACCCACAAGATCGGCGGGCTGCATGAGAATGATTTCATCATGGCGGCCAAGGTCGATGCGCTGAAAGATGGGCTAGAGGCCATGAGGCGGCTTGGCCGACCCTAAAGTCCAAGTTCGAAAAACGAGGTATCCTCTTGGTTATGGTCCGGTGAATCCTCGGGGGCCGAGGGTGCCGTTCCCTCGCGGAAGGCCTCGTGGATGATCTCCACCCCCTCCTGCTGCTGCGCCGGCCGACCGGTCTTGCGGTCGATATCGAGGAATTCGATGCCATCCGGCACGGAGAAATCTCGGACGGGACGGTTCCGGTGAAAATGCTTCATGGCCTCCAGCCAGATGGGCAGGGCTGCATGAGCTCCTGTCTGACGCCTCCCCATGCTGGAGGGTATGTCGCGGCCGACCCATACGCCAGTGAGAACCTGGGGGGTATAGCCCATGAACCAAGCATCCACCTGCTTGTTCGTGGTGCCGGTTTTCCCTGCGGCAGGCCGGCCGAGCGCCAAGGCCCGCCGTCCGGTGCCCCGCTCGATGACGCCCTTCATCATGTTCGTGATCAGGAAACTGTCCACGGGGTCGAGCACGCGCGTTGCCGGACGCATGCTGTCGCTTGCCGCCGCAACGGGAGCCAGGTGACATACGGAGCAGCGGGTGCCCGCCACGGAACGGTGCAGGGTTCGTCCGAAACGGTCCTGTACCTGGGCGACGGCCACGGGCTTCCATCGCTGACCCGTGGCCAGCACGGCATAAGATTCCGTCAGGGCCTCAAGGCTGACCTCTGTGACCCCCAATGCAAGCGCGAGCTGTTTGGGAAAGCTTCTGCCCAGGGGGTAGTTTTCCAGCGCAAGCAGGAACCGATCAATGCCCAGATCCTGCAATAGCCTGATGGAGGCAAGGTTCCGCGAGTGCTCGAGCGCATCGCGCAGCGTGACCGGCCCTGCAAACCGGTTCTTGTAATTGTCCGGTCGCCAGTATTCATCGAAGCTTCCGTTGCCGAAGACGACGGGGGCATCCATGATGATGGAGGCGGGAGTCAGGCCGTTCTCCAGAGCGGTGACATACAGAAAGGGCTTGAATGCGCTGCCCGGCTGACGCTTGGCCTGGCTCACCCGGTCGAAGCCGCCGATTCGGTAGTCGAAGCCTCCGACGCGCGCCAGCATGGTTCCCCGCTCAAGGTCAATGCTGTAGAGCGCTGCCTCGATGGAGGGCTTCTGGGTCAGTTTTACGCCTCCATGACCGTCGCCCTGAAGCATGATGATATCTCCGGCAATCCATGTTGCAGGTCCCCTTGCGCGTTCCTGGTTGTCGGCATGTTTCGGTTTTTCCCATTGCCATTTTGGCTTGGCTATCCAGAACGTCTTGAATCCATCGTGGATGCGCAGCCGGTGTGGGCCGGCTTCGATGACAAGCGCCGGCGCGATCTCATCATCGGCCAGGGTCTCCGAATGCCGTTTTACACGCCACTGGTCGAGAAGCTCTTTCCATTGTGAGCGTTCTGCATGCGCTGGAAACCGGTAAAACTGCTCCTGTTCCAGATCGAGGACGCCGCGCCGGAGCGCGTGGATGGCCGCCGCTTCAGCTGTGGCGTCATAGGGGATCACAATGCTAAGGCCACCGCGGCGCAGCGCCTTGCTTCCAAAGCGGCGTTCCAGTTGGCGATAGACTTCATCGGCATAGGCATTGACAAGTCTGGCTTTGGGCAGAGGGGCCGTTTTCAGCGGTTCGTGCATGGCCCTGGCCACCTCCTCCGAGGAGGCAAAGTGGCTCTTCTCCATCAGTGACAGCACGGTATTGCGCCTCTGAAGCGCCAGCTCGGGATGCAGGTGGGGAGCATACTTGCTGGGAGCCTTCGGCAGGCCTGCCAGCATCGCGCATTCGGCCAGCGTTAGCTCGTCCAGTCGTTTGTGAAAATATCGCCACGCGGCGCTGGCCACGCCATAGGCACCGCGTCCAAGGTAAATCTGGTTCAGATAAAGATAAAGGATATGATCCTTGGTGAAGGTCTGCTCGATGCGATAGGCCAGAATGGCTTCCCGGATCTTTCGCGCCAAGGAACGCTCGGGCGAGAGCAGGAAGTTCTTTGCGACCTGCTGGGTGATCGTGGATCCCCCCTGGACCGTATGACCGGCCTTCAGATTGGCCACGGCCGCCGAAAGGATTCGGGCCGGATTGATGCCCGGATGTTCGTAGAACTGTTGGTCCTCGGCGGCCAGGAAGGCATGAATCAGCTTTTTGGGCAGCTTCTCGAAAGGCACCAGGATCCGGTGTTCGTCCGCATATTCGGCGATGAGCTCGCCATCGGTGTTGTAAACGCGGCTCGCAAGCCATGGCCTGTAATCGGATAGCACGGAAAGGTTGGGTAGTGTGCTCGCGTAATACAGGTACGCGCCGCCGGCCGACAGTCCCGCCAGCAGCATGAGAGCGAGCAGCAGTTTGAAAAGGATTGAAAAAAAGCGCATTGGCGGCAAATATAGGTCGATTCTTCGGGGGCGACAAGGAAGGGATATGGAATCGGGCCGGCGTCATGAAAGCAGTGCGGGATTTACCCTGATCGAATTGATCATCGTACTGGTCATCGCAGGCGTGCTGGCCGCGATGGCCTGGCCCGCCATGAGCGGCTGGCGTCATCGCCAGGCCGTGCAGGGCGCTGCTCAAACCCTTGTGGGGCATCTCAAGCAGGCCCGGAACCTCGCCATTGCCGAGAACCGCAATGTGAGCATTGTCTTTGAACAGACCCGGTATGTGTTCGATGCGGATACAACTGGCCATTGCAGCAAGTGCAGGAAGATTGTGGTGGACTATGCCCAGTTCGCCCCGGACCTGAGCATCACTCCGACGACGACGAGAACCTTCACCAGCCGGGGTACCGTGAACTTTGGTGTGATCTCGGTCACATCCCATGGGGAGAAAAAGCGCATCATCCTCAATGCCATCGGGCGCGCATACATCGAATGAGGAGAGTGCGGGAAGCCATGCGCGGTTTCACGATCATTGAGGCGTTGATAGCCATGCTGATTGCCATGGTGGCCCTGCTGGCCATCGGCTCATTCTTCATCACGGTGCTGGATCAGGGACAGGTCGCCCGGGAGAGGCTGGCGGCCGTGCACCTGGCCGAATCGCTGCTTGAGGACTGGCAGAACGATGCCCAGGACCGTTTCCCGGGCATCCGGGCCGATTGCTCGACCCGCCCCTTCAATCAGCCCAGGCATTATCCCGTGAAGGCGACCTGTTCACCGAGCTCTTCGCCCGTGCATTATCAGATCACGGCCGATGTGGTTCCGGCGAAGGGGCCGCTGCCTCCCGCGCCATTGGCTATCAGGGATTTCGGTCGGCCTGCGGGTTTTGTCGTGGCGCCGCGCGTCAAGGTGGTCAAGGTTGCCTGGACGCACAAGCAACAGGGCAGGGAAGTGTTCCTGATGGATGTGAGTCGGGTGAAATAACGTGCAGAGCGAAGCGATGCAAAGGGGCTTCACCCTGATCGAACTCTTGATCGGCATGGCCATCGGACTCGTGATCCTTGCCGGCATCGTGGCCATGTTTCTTTCCGGCGTGAATGCGAGCCGTTCGGAGGCAAGCCGGGCCGATCGCATGGCCGATCTGTATCTGGCCTCGCAGATCATGCAGACGGAACTGAAGCTCGCCAAGAATCTTTGCTGGAATGCGGCGAAGCGCCAGATCATCTATCAGCCGCTTGAATCTTCGCAGCCATTGGGTGGTTGCGGGCTTGTCGCGGCCAGTCATGGGGGCTTCCGCCATGAGCCGGCGAGAAAGCGGATCTGCTGGGACCGGCCGGGTGAGAATGATGGTTGTCAGGAGCTGATCCGCGGCATTGACGGTTTTGTCGTGAGTCAGAGTGGAGGCGTGTGGACCTTGCGTCTGCAGGGTTCGTATATCGATGCGGACCACAAGAGCAAGCCTTTGGAGGTGATGTTCAAGGTATGGCCAAGGAACAGGTGAAAACGGTTGCCCGCCAAAGGGGGTTTGTGTTGCCCATGGCGCTGGTGGTGCTGAGCCTGCTCACCCTGCTGGCAACGGCCATGTATTTTGTCAGCCGCACATCCATCGAAACCAGCCACGCGGCGGTGCGCTCCACTCAGGCCTATTATTTTGCCGAGGCGGGACTGAACTATCTGGCCTGGGCACTAAACAACGATGCCGATTTCGACAGCTATGCATCCGCCCAGCCGCATTCGTTCTCGGCCTCGGAACCGGCCGTGCCGCCCCAGGCTGGCGACGTGGGCGATTACAGTGAGTGGCTGGCCTATCCTTGGTATCCCGGGCCGACCCTGGTCAGCGACCAGGATCCCCTTGGCAAGTCCGGTCAGATACTCTATCTGGACAACAGACCCCTGGGACAGCGTTACTTGTGCGCCGAAAGTGCGGTGCGTTTCCCCAATTGCATTGATTTCTCCCTGCCAGCCTCGCAACGCTTCCGGCCGGAGATGCAGGACATCAGCAGCCGTCTGCCCCGATACATCAGGCTGGACATGAAAAGCGACGGAAGCATCGTGCCCAGCATTCCCAGGCTGCCGCACAGGAAGCCCGCAGTCGTCGGCGAGGATGTGCCTTACAACGGGGCCATTGTCTGGCTGACTGCCGGGGATGCCAATCGGGACATCGAAATCTTTCCCCTGGATCCCCACAAGCCTTCGCTTTACGGTGGCTTGCCGCCCGAGTCATGCACAGGCAACAGCCTTCCCGCGTGTCCCTGTGACAAGAACGCCCCCGGGTTTGCCACAGCCCAGGCCTGCGATGCCAACACAGGCCAATGGTTGAGGGAATACGGTCTCGTGGCCTATGCCATTGGTTATGTTCGGGGAGAACCGGCCGCGATTCTGCGCAGTGTGATCAAATGAAGGAGGGTATGATGCATAACGTGTTCACCGGCCTGCTGCTGGCCGTGTTCGTGATCGTCGGGGCGCCGATCAGTCAGCTTGGTGCAGCGGATTTCGAGGACGGCAAGCTCATCAAGGCGTCGGACAAGAGCAAGGACAAGAGCAAGGACAAGAGCAAGGACAAGAGCAAGGACAAGAGCAAGGACAAGGAGAAGTCCTCCTGCGACTGTCCGACCGGCATCAGGTATTGCGTTTGCAGTGACGGTTCGCTGGGGCGCTCCGGTTGTGACGGACACACGGGCGGTCAGTCAAAAGACAAGCAAAAGGATGCCAAGGGAGGCAAGGACAAGGATGCCGGAAAGACGGGGGAAATCGGCGTCGGGGGCGTGGTGTGTGCTGATGGGGGGCAAACGGCCAATCCGCGCGGCTTTCGTTCCATCCTCGGTCGCTGATGACTTGCCAGGACGTTCGTTCTCGGCTATCAGTCTTCTCTGAGCCGAGGCTCATGGAGGGAGAATGAGGCTGTTTCACACAGGCCGGGATTCCCTTGTCGGTCTGGACATCGGGGCTTCATCGGTGAAGGTCGTGGAGTTGCAGCGTGGGCGTCATGGCTATCGCCTGCGGGCTTATGCCGTTGTCCCCCTGCCGCAAGGCACCGTGATTGAGAACGCGATTCATGACCGGCAGGGCGTGGTGTCGGCCATTGGCTCGGCTATGGAACAGGCAGGCGTGAAGACGAAGCGGGCGGCCATCGCCATCTCAGGCAATGCCGTCATCGTGAAGATGATTCTCATGCCCAAGATGCATGAACTGGATCTCGAGGACCAGATTGCCTACGAGGCCGAGCAGTATGTCCCGTTTGATCTCGATGAGCTGTATCTGGACTTTCACGTGCTGGGCCCTTCGAGAAAGGACCCTGAACAACTGGAGATCGTGGTCGTGGCCTGCAAGCGCGAGGTCGTGGATGACTATCGGGCCTTGCTGGAAGAAGCCGGGCTCGAGCTTGCTTGCGTGGACTGCTCTGTGTTCACGTTGAAGAATGTCGCGGAGGTCATCGGCGAGGTTTCCTCCGAGGACATCTATCATCAGGGCTGGTCTGAGCGGGACGGCCCCCAGACGGTCGCCCTCGTGAACATCGGCGCTTCGTTGATCAACATGACCGTGCTGATCCGCGACCGACTGACATTCGTCCGGGATCATTTCTACGGTGGCAACCAGCTGACGGAAGCCATTCAGAAACATTATGGCCTGGGCTTTGAGCAGGCCGAACGCATGAAGATGGAGCGTTTCTCCGAGCTCGATGCGGGTCTTGTCGGTGGCTATTTCGATGAATTGGCCTCCGAATTGATGCGTTCGCTCGAGTTCTATTCGGCCTATCACTCCAAGTTTCCCGTGGAACGTATCCTGCTAAGCGGAGGTGTCGCCCTGATGCCTGGCATCGCCGATGCGCTTTCCGGTCGCACGGGCATGCAGGTTGACTTGATGCACCCGTTCCCCACCATCGCCATCCCGCCGCACGGTGGGCTGGATGCACAGGCCATCATGCAGGCGGGACCGCGCCTGGTCGTGCCCGTCGGCTTGGCCTTGAGGGCATTCGACCCATGATTCGGATCAATCTGCTTCCGTATCGGCAGCACAGGCGCAGGATGCAGGTGCTGGCGCACCTTGCGGGCGCTCTGGGTGCGGCTGTCCTGGTCCTCATCAGCCTTGGCATCTGGCATGCGCATTTGGACGGCATTGTGGAGCAGACGCAGGAAGAGCTGGAACAGCTCAGGCAGGAAAACGAGGCGCTTGAGAAAAACATCGGAGAGATCAAGACCATCGATGCGTTGCGGGCCGAGGTCGAAAAGAAGCTGAAGATCATCGATACGTTGCAGATGGGTCGCTTCCGTTCGCTGACAACGCTTTTTGATCTCTCGAATCGAATACCGGCGAATGTCTGGTTGACGCGCTTCGAAGACGCAGGAGGGCATGTCCGCCTTGAGGGCATGGCGGAAAGCAACAAGGCCATCGCTGATTTCATGCGCGCCATGGATCATTCCCCGCATTTCAGGGAAATCCGCCTGGAAGGCGTATCCAGGCAACGTGTCGGAGGGTATACCGTGCGTCAGTTCCGACTGGTTCTGTATCGGCATGCAGCGCTGGAAAGCAGCCAGGAGACACAGCCTGCCAGGAGGGGACGGTGAAGCTCGGGCTGGATCCCGCCGCACTGGACAGGCTGAAGCCCCTGCTGGCTTATCCCTTGTGGCAAAAGCTGGCGGCCATCGCTGGCATGGTCCTGCTGATGGTGCTGGGTTACGGATATCTCTTCTGGATGCCCGTTCAGGATCGGCTCGATGAGCTTCATGCCGCCATCGACGAGCAGAAGCGCACCCTGGAAAGGAACCGCGCGATTGCCGAACAATTGGAATTGAAAAGGAATGAATATCAGAAGCTGGTCAAGGACCTGCAGCTCACGCTGGCCATGCTGCCGAAGAAGTCTCAGATTGACGAGTTGCTGGCCAGTGTCTCCTGGGCAGGCAAGGATGCGGGCCTGGATTTTTCGGTGTTCGAGCCGAAGGAAGAGAGGATGCATGAAATATATGCGGAGGTGCCGGTCTCGGTCGTCGTGCATGGCACGTTTCGTCAGTTGCTGTCGTTTCTCAAGCGGGTCGGTGAGCTGCCCAGGATCGTTGATGTCAAGCATCTGGTCATCGTGCCGGATGGACAGGGCTCTGGCTTGAACATCGAAGGCGAGATTGTGACCTATCGTTTCGTCGGCGACAGGCCGAAGCCCGAAGCCGGCGCGGTTCGGGGAGGCAGGGAATGAAGGGGATGAAGCGAACATGGTTGGCCTGTTGTCTGTTGCTGATCGGCGAACTTATCTGGCTCGGCGACGCAACAGCGGCCTTGGCTGCCACGGTGCAGTCGGTGTCCCTGCATGCCTCGGAGGGCGAGGAACGACTGATCATCGAGCTGGACAAGCCTGCGGCGTATCGCCTTTACGAGCTGGAGGCCCCGCAGAGGCTCATCGTCCAGCTTGAGCATGCCCGCCTTGCCGGTGCCACCCAGCCCCCCGGCAAGGGGAGCATCGTGCAGCATGTTGCGCTGGATCAGCGGAAGGATGCCGTGCGTGTCGCGCTGAGCCTGGATGGCAAGGCGAAATACAGGATGGAGGAACAAGGTGCGCGCTTGGTCGTGCATGTTTTCCATGCGGGCAGCAAGCCGGAGTCTCGGGCAAGGGCCGTGCTGAAGGACATTGTCGTGCGGGACCATGAAGGCGTTACCGAGGTGTTCTTGCGCGGCGAGCACATGGACATGAACAGCAATGCCTATTTCGTCAATGACGGACGCACGCTGATTGTCGATTTTTGGGGGGCTGAGTCGAAGCTGGCCAAGGAGCATTTCAGTTATTCCAGCAGATATCTCCAGGACATCACGGTCGGCGCTGCGGAAAACAGGCTGAGGCTCGTGCTGAATCTAAGTGCCGCCCAAGGGCTCAGCCATCAGATCGAGAGCTCCCCCGGCCAATGGGTGCTTCGTCTGGGCCAGGCGCATCAGGCGGTGGAACAGCGGCAGCGCGTCCGGACGATCGATTTCGTGCCGGATGGTCAGTCGGCCCGCATCATCATTCGAACGGACCAGCCGAACCCCGTGGTCAGTGTCCGTCAAAAGAAGGATTTCGCGATCGTGGACATCGCGCATGCTGGCCTGCCGGACGTGCTGGAACGAACGTTGGATGTTAGCAGCTTTCCGGGACCGGTGCGTCAGATTGACAGTTATCGCAAGGGGGATGGCGTGCGCATCGTGGCCAGGTTGCGCGACAAGGTGCGGCTGACGTCCTTCCAGTCCGGCAATGTGCTGACGTTGAATCTGGCGCCTGTTGCCTTGGTCAGGGAAGGAGATGCGGGCCTGAAGTACCATGGCGATAAGGTAAGCTTCGATTTCAAGGACATCGATATCCGCAATGCCCTGAAGCTGATCGCGGAAGTGAGCGACCTGAACATCATCATGGGCGATGACATCCAAGGCAAGTTGACCATGCGCCTTGTTGACGTGCCTTGGGACCAGGCACTGGACTTGATCCTTGCCGTCAAGGGCCTGGGCAAGGAGCAACAGGGCAATGTCCTGCGCATTGCGCCCCTGGCCGTTCTCGAACAGGAGCGTGCCGCGCGCATCAAAGCAAGAACCTCGGTGCAGGAATTGGAGCCGCTGGTCACCGAGTTCATCCATCTGGGATATGCATCCGTGTCCGATATCAAGGCCCTGATCGAGAGTGCGGCGCAGAAGCAGGGACAAAGCGGCAATGATCAGGCCGCGCAGCAGGGTGCGGCGTCATCGGCGGCTGCGGGCGGGGAACAGGGACTGGCATTGCTGTCCTCCCGGGGTACCCTGCTGATGGATGAGCGCAGCAATGTACTCATCGTGACCGACACACGGGAGCGCGTGAATAACATCAAGCGCCTGATCGCGGAGTTGGACAAGCCGGTGCAGCAAGTGCTGATCGAGGCTCGCATAGTCGAGGCCACCAAGTCATTCTCCCGCGATCTCGGCATCAAATGGGGCGGGACCTACAATGATGCCATAGGCGCGGGAGGGCAGCGGTTCAGTCATCGGGTCGGCGGCGCGCTGGGTGGCGGGAATCTCGTGGATCTTCCGGCCCAGGGGCCGACTGGGGGTGTGCTGTACAACCTGGGAACCCTGAGCAATGTGTTGAATGTGAATCTGGAGTTGTCAGCCGCTGAGGCGGATCAGAAGGTCAAGGTGCTCTCCAGCCCGCGCGTGCTGACCAGCAACATGCAGGAAGCCCGCATGGAGCAGATCATCGAGATTCCGTTCTCCCAGACGCAGGCCGATGGTGGCGTGCTGGTCACGACGACGGTCATGCGCGAGGCCAAACTGAGCCTGATTGTGACGCCGCAAATTACGGCGGACGACAAGATCATCATGGATATCGAGATTCACAAGGACACGCCGCAACAGAACACGCTGAACCCGCAGGGCGATCCGCTGATCGACAAGAAGTTTCTGAAGACGAAGCTCCTCGTCGACAACGGCGAGACCGTCGTGCTTGGCGGCATCTACTCGAAGACTGTGAGCAATACCAAGAATGCGGTGCCGGGCCTGAGCAAGCTGCCGATTCTGGGGCACCTGTTCCAGAAGGACAAAAAGGAAGACTCCCGCGTCGAGCTCATGCTGTTCATCACCCCGACGCTGGTGACAAGCGGCGGACAATCGGTCGCACGGCAGCCAGGGCAGCTCTGACATCGGACCGGTTTTCTGACAGGATGGCGGCATGAAAAAGGTTTATCATGTGGACTTGGGCGATCGCGCCTATGACATTCATATCGAACCGGGTTGCCTGGACCGGATCGGCCGGGCCCTGCGCGAGGTCGTGCCCGATGCCGGACGCTGTTTTGTCGTGACCAACGAGACCGTTGCGCCGCTTTATCTCGGGAAGGTCACGGATTCGCTTGAGCGGTCCGGGTGGAGCTGTTTTCACTGCATTCTTCCCGATGGAGAGCGCTTCAAGACCCTGGACACCTGGTCTGGCATTCTCGATGCCATGATGGATGCGCGGCTGGCGCGAAACGAGCCTGCACTTGCGCTTGGTGGGGGCGTGGTCGGCGACATGGCCGGTTTTGCCGCGGCCTGCTATCGCAGGGGTATCCCTTATGTGCAGATACCCACGACGCTGCTGGCTCAGGTTGATTCCAGTGTTGGTGGGAAGACGGGGGTCAACCATCCCCAGGGCAAGAACATGATCGGCGCCTTTTACCAGCCCAGGCTCGTCTGGATCGATCCAAGGGTGCTCGCGACCCTTGATCCCAGAGAAATACGGGCCGGCCTTGCCGAGGTCATCAAGTATGGCGCCATCTGGGACAGGGGCTTCTTCGACTGGCTGGACACCGTCATGCCCAGGGCGCTCGCGCTGGACGAGGATGTCGTTTCACAAATGATCCTGAACGCCTGCCGCTACAAGGCGGAGATCGTCATGGCCGATGAAACCGAACGGGGGAAGCGCGCCTTGCTGAATCTTGGTCACACCTTTGGCCATGCCATCGAGGCCTTGACGGGTTATCGGCGCTATCTGCATGGGGAAGCCGTGGGACTTGGCATGCGCATGGCTGCCCGCCTGTCCGAGCAGAAGGGCCTTGCGCCGGCCGGGTGTGAGGACGCGGTTCTGCATCTTCTGCAGGCAGCGGGCCTGCCCACGAAAATCCCTTCCTTTTCCTTTGGTGACTGGATGGACGCCATGGCCCATGACAAGAAGAACATCGGCACGCTTGTTCGTTTCGTGCTGATGCGCGACATCGGTCATGCCTTCATCTGCGAGGACGTGCAGCCCGATGAGATCAGGCGCCTGATCGAAAGCTTCCGCGCTTGATGCGCTTCCGCTCATGCGGAAACGGGCCTTCCTTTGCAAGCATGTGGACGGGCGTTTGCTCAGCGCAGGTGGTGATGATCTTCAAGGATTTCGATATCGATGATATCCCCGCCCGGTCCGCGCGTAGGCGGGCCGGGGAAGATGCGGCGAATGAGCCAGCGCCTGAATGCAGGTACCAGCAGCAGGAAGCCGAGGGCATCGGTGATGAAGCCCGGCGTGAACAGCAGGATGCCGCTGACTACGAGCATGAAACCGTGCAGGGCATGATCCGCCGGTATTTCCCCTCTGTTGAGCTGGCGCTGGGCATCGAGCAGCGTGCGTAGCCCCTGCCAACGGATCAGCAGACCACCGATGGCCGCCGTGAGCAGGCACAGGACGATTGTGTTCAGGCCGCCAATGCCCGCGCCCACCTTGATCAGCACATAGAGCTCGATCAGCGGTACGGTCACGAACAACAGAAGAAAGGTGCGGAACATGCCCTATTTCTCGCTGATCAGAGGGTCTGTTGCAAGCGCTCGTAGCCCAGGGCCAGGGCGGCCATGGCGCCCACGCCATGTTTCATGGCCCGTTCATCAATATTGAAGCAGGGATGATGAAGGGGATAGCGCGTCGCCGGCGTACTTCCCGTACCAAGCCGGAATAAGCAACCGGGTATGTGGCGCAGGAATTCAGAGAAGTCCTCGCCGCCCATCGATGGCTGCTCCAGCTCAATAAGGGGGGCCTCGGGCAGCCAGGATGCAAAGATTGCACGGCTGGCTTGTGCGCTTTCGGTGTCATTACACAGCACGGGGCAGGCCTGATGCAGTGTGAACGAGGCTGTGGCTCCCCAGGCCTCGGCGGTCTGTCGGATGATGCGGATCATCTGGCCTCGGATCGTTTCATGCGCATCCGGGTGCAACGTGCGCACGGTGCCGCTGAAGCGGACATGGTCAGGAATGACGTTGGCCGCAAAACCACCGCGGATCTGTCCGATGGTCAGCACGGCCGGGGCAAGCGGGTCGACGCGGCGGCCGATGATATGGTGCAGAGCCTGAATCATGTGACTGGCAATGAGGATGACATCCGTGGCTTCATGCGGTCTGGCCGCATGGCCGCCGCGTCCTTCGACATGCACCTCGAACAGATCGGCGGCGGCGCACATGATGCCCTCCCGGATGCCCAGGCTTCCGGCCGGCAGTTGCGGGTAGACATGAAACGCGAAGATGTGCTGCGGCCTGAGATCGGAGAACACATGGTCGGCCAGCATGGCCGCGGCACCCGAGCAGGTTTCCTCCGCCGGCTGGAAGATGAAGGCCACATTGCAAGGCAAGGCATGACGGAACCTGGACAGCAACCGGGCCGCGCCGAGCAGCATGGCCGAGTGCGCATCATGGCCACAGGCATGGGCGCGTTGGGGAAACTGGGATGCATAGTCGGTGCCGCTTTGATCCTCCACGGGAAGGGCATCCATGTCGGCCCGCAGGGCAAGCCAAGGCAAGGTGCGTCCGACGTGCAATCGGGCCAGGATCCCATAGCCTCCGATCCGTTCCCTGACCTCAAGGTCCAGTTCCCGGCAGCGGTCGGCCAGCCATGCGCTCGTCTGCTTTTCCTCTCCCGACAGCTCGGGATGCCTGTGCAGATGGCGCCGGTCCCGAATGACATCCGGCATCAAGGCATCCAGCACGCGGTCGAACTCAGCCCGGTCCATCATTGCGGCCAGCCATCCCGATCGATCATGTGCGCAATCATCGCAGGCAACTCCTCCGTGGCAAGGAGCGCATGCCTCTGCCGGTGGGAGCCGCTGCCCGAGCGCCTCCAAGTGGGGAGCATGCGCGCGACGTGCATGAGTTCTGCCTCCGGAATGGCATGGTGCGCCAGCGCCTCAAGGCGCTGTTCCAGCCAGTCCAGAAACCAGACCTTTTCTTCCGTGAACGGGTCGATCCATTCCATATGGACGCCGTACCGGCAGGCGCGCCATCGGTTCTCGCGGATCAGCGATGGATGCAGCTTGGGCGCGCCATGGCCCCAGAAGGCGGCGAGTGCCTCGGCCCGGACATAGGCGATGTAGGCAGCAGCGTCCTGGCGGCTGGCCGGCATGTCTCCGATGCGAATCTCAAGGGTGCCGAAATCAGGGTGCGGTCTCATCTCCCACCAGATGTCCCGCACGGAATCGATGCTCCCGCTGGCCATCAGCCGGGAGGCGCAATGCTCAAAGTCCAGCCAGTCCCGGAAATAGAAGGGCATGCCTCCCTGGCTCAGGCCTTCGAAGATCTTGATGCGCGTCGATGCAAGGCCGGTATCATCACCATGCCAAAAAGGTGAATTGGCGGAAAGCGCGAGGAAGGCGGGCATGATTGGCAGCAGCCTGTTCATGGTGCGAATGCATGCATCTCCATTGGGCATGCCGACATGGACATGGATGCCGCAGATGTTGAATCGGCGAGCCATCCACTGCAGGCGATGCACAAGGCGCTGATACCTTGGATCCGCGCTGATCTTCTGTTCCCGCCAATGCGAAAACGGGTGGGTTCCCATGCACAGCAACTGCCCTCCAAGACTGGCGAGGTGCTTGCGGCTCAGCCTGACCCAGTCCGACAGTTCCGCGATGCAGTTGTCCGTTTGTCTGTGGATGCCTGTGTTCAGTTCCACGATGGAGGTGAACAGTTCCGGTTTGACATGTCCGGGTTGACCGCAGAGCCGGATCAGCTCTTCCGCAAGCGGCGCCTGTTTGCCGTCCGCAGCCCGGATCAGGAAGCATTCCATTTCCACGCCGAGCGTGCCGAGCTCCGATGGGCTGAACGGAAACCGATGGGCGTCTTTCACTGGATCCCCTTCGCGAGAGCGGCCTCCAGGGCCTCGTTCATGCGTTCGGCGCGCTCTTTTTCTCCGGCCTCCCGCAGCGCATTGATCAGTCGTCGGCGTGTTTCGGTGTCTGGTTCGATGGCCAGCGATCGCTGGTAGGCTTCGATGGCCTTTCCCGGAAGGCGCTGCTTGATCAGGATGTCTCCGAGAGCGCGCCAGCAGGCGGCGCAGGTCGGGGCCAGCGCAACAGCCTGTCTGGCCTGCCGGGTCGCCAGATCAAGCTTGCCCCTTGATGCCAGCCACCTGGCATAGAACACATGGGCCAGGGCGTTGTGGGCATCGGTCCGCAGCGCTTCCAGGAAATAGTGCTCCGCCGCCTGTTCACGTCCTGTCTGGTGCATCAGTTGGGCAAGCATGTAACGTGGCGTTGCTTCATGAGGCAACACCCGGCAGGCGTTTTCAAGCAGTGCTCCGGCCCGGTCGATGAGGCCTCGTTTCTGATAATGGACGGCCAGGTTGATGACAGAAGGCAAGTGCATGCCACGTTTGAGGTTTTCTTCGTAAAGTGCGGCTGCATCATCCTCGAAGCCCTGCTCTTCGAGAAGCCAGGCAAGGTTGTAGCGCGCTTCCAGGTTGTCGGGCTGCTGGCGGATGGCCCGCTCCAGCAGCCGGCGCGCCTGGGTCAGGTCACCCTGTCTCCAGGCATCCATGGCCAGGTCCGCGGTCGGGCGCATGGGCGAAGTCGCGCATGCCGGGAGCAGCGCGAGCGCGAGCCATGCGATCGCCAACCACATCCGTGGCTTCATGTCATCGTTCCGGCACGGACGGTCCCATTCTGCCCGTGCTCAGGATCATCTCTTCCTGCTTTTGCCGCATGCGCTTGGCCGGATCACGCTTGATTTCCGGCTTCTCGACCATGAGCTTCCAAGGGTTGTAACGCAGGTCGTCTGTAAGGATCTCGAGGTTTTCCGCCGTTTTTCTGAACTCGAAAAGGGCCCGATACAGGTTCTCGCGATTATCGGTCAGGATGCCCCGCAATTGTTGTGCAGCGGCCGTACCCTCTTCAAAGAACCGTCGGCTGGCTTCCATCACCTTTGGCAACTCATCCAGGGTTCGATCAAGATCCTTGCGATGGCTGACCAGCACGGCCGAGGCCTCTTGGCTGGCCCGGTGGATGTGCGTGAGGCTGCCGTGCAGATCCTTGCGGTTTTCTTGCAGCAAGATCGAGAGCGTGTCCGCGACCTTGCCGATCTTGTTGAAGACCTGGTGGGCGTCATCGGCGATGGACGAGGTTTTCCTAAGGATTTCGCTGACATTGCCCGTTGAGTCCGTCGGGATCCTGTTGCCTTCCAGAGGTGTGGTGTCCCCCGGCGTGGCCGAGAGGGCGATGTATTTTTCTCCGATCAGGCCACCACCCTCGATATGGGCCTTCGTGGATCGAGGCAGCACGATGCCGGGCTGAATGCGCATGCGCACCAGGGCCTCGTTGCGTTCAAGCGTGATACTGCTGACCGCGCCGATCCTGACGCCGGCCATCAGAACCGGCGTCTGTTCAGCGATGCCGGAGGCGTCGTGGAACAGGGCCTCGATGATCCGTCCTTCCTCTTCGAACCATTGCAGGCGTCCGATTTTGATGCTGAACAGGCCAAGAACGACCAGCGACAGCAGAAAGAAGGCCCCCAAACGCGCTTGTGCATTCATGCTCTTTCCCTCCTTTGGGGTATCATGCCTTGGACTTGAATCGGCCCCGAAGCGCTTCCCATGACGAACTGGCGGAAGACGGGATCCGTGCAGGCATCAATCTCATCGCGGTGCAGCTGTTGATGGATGCGACCTTCATAAAGCATGCTCACGCGATCGGAAAAGCGACGGACCAAGTTCATGTTGTGCGAGATGGTCAGGGAGGTCACTTGCAACTCCTCGTGCAGTCGCGACATCAGTCTGAGGATGGCGTCCGCCATGACGGGGTCCAGACCGGTCAGGGGCTCGTCATAGAGGATGATGTCAGGGCGGTGGCAGATCGCGCGGGCCAGGCCCACCCTCTTTTTCATGCCGCCGGAGAGCTCGGCCGGCATCTTGTCCCCGATACCCGGCAGTCCGACCCATTCAAGCACTTCTTCGGCCCTGGTCCTGGCTTCGCTCTGAGGCATGCCATGGCGCAACAGGACGAAGGCCACGTTTTCCCAGACCGGCAGCGAGTCGAACAGGGCCGATCCCTGGAACACAACGCCGATGCAGCGCATGCGGGCCAGCTTCTGGTCCTCGTCCAGCTTGCTCCAGTCCTCTCCGTTGATCCATACCGTGCCGGCATCGGGGCTCAGCAGTCCGAGGATGCATTTGAGAAGCACGCTTTTGCCCGTGCCGGACAAGCCGACGATGACATGGGATTCCCCTGCCCTGATATCGAGATCCACGTGTTCCAGCACCACGCGTCCGTTGAAGCACTTGCGCAGCCCTCGCGTGGATATCTTGACCTCATGGCTCATTGGAAGATCACCGCCGTGAGAACGTAATCCCCGACGAGGATGCTCATGGCACTGAGCACGACGGCCCTGGTCGTTGCTTCCCCGACGCCGACGGCCCCCCCCTCGCAATAGAAGCCCTCGGTGCATCCGATGAGCCCGATGATCATGCCGAACACGAAGGCCTTGAACAGGCCGGAATAGAAGTCGATCTCCTTCAGGTAAAGGAACGTGTTGTTCCAGTACACGGTTGGGTTCTGGTCCAAGGCATGCACGCTGATGGCATAGCCGCCCAGGATACCGATCCCATCGGCCAGCACGACCAGCAGAGGCATCATCAGGCACGCCGCTAGGAAACGCGGAATCACCAGATAACGCACGGGATCCGTGGACAGCGTCCAAAGCGCATCGATTTGTTCGGTGACGCGCATGGTGCCCAGTTCGGCGGCGAACGATGCGCCGATGCGTCCGGCCACCATGAGACCAACGAGGACGGGGCCGAGCTCACGCAGCATGGAGAGAGAAACGACCGTGGCTGTCATGCTTTCCGCGCCAAAACGGTGAAAGCCGATGTAGCTCTGCAAGGCCAGCACCATGCCTGTGAAAACGGCCGTGAGTAGCACGACGGGCAGGGACTGGACGCCGACTTCTTCGCATTGAAGCATGAGCTGGCGCGCGAAAAACGGCCGCCGCGGCATACGCGCAAGGATCTTGAGCAACAGGGTCGGGTAGAGGCCGGCCTGGAGGAACATGCGTTGCAGCAGCGCGCCGATGTTCTCCAGCAGAGCGATCATTCTCGGATGATCCTTTGCACGCGGCCGGCCACGCCGGTGAACAGTTCGTAGGCAATCGTGCCGGCTTGTCGTGCGACCTCGTTGGCTGTCACGTTTGGTCCCCAGAACTCCACCCAGTCCCCTGCCTCGACCAAGGCATCGTCCAGTCGGATGATGGTGTAGTCCATGCAGACCCTGCCAAGAATCGGATATCGCCGCCCCTGGATGAACGCTTCCCCCCGATTGGACAGCTGCCGGGGAAGGCCGTCCCCGTAGCCGAGCGAAACGACCCCGACGCGCATGGGCGCAGGCGTATGGAATGTCGCGCCATAGGAAATCGGATGATCGGCGGGCAGGTGCCGGATTTGAATGATCCTGCCCTGAAGCTGCATGACCGGCTTGAGCCCGATGGGCCGGGAGGGGATCGGTTCGCTGCCATAGAGCGCGATGCCAGGACGCACGCATGAGAAGCGTTCCGCGTACCCTTTGCTCAGGCCGGCACTGTTGAGCAGGGATCCCGGAAGGCCAAGGCGCGTACAGAGCGAGGAAAAGCGATCGATTTGACGACGGTTGAGCGGGTGGTCCGGTTCTTCCGCGCACGCAAGATGGCTGAGCAGGCCGCGAATACGGAATCCCGCCCTTTCGCAGCTTTTGAGCAGCTTTTCGGGTTGCGATGCGCCGAGTCGTCCCATGCCCGTATCCACCTTCAGCCAGACTGATCCCGGGAAACCGGCATGTTTCAGACAGTCCAGCTGTCGTTCGTCATAAATGATCGGTGTAAGACGGTGCGCGCTTGCCAGCCGCGCATCCTTCAGGTCAAAGATGCCAGAGAGCAGGGTGATGTCGGCCGCGTGCGCAAGGGTCTGGCGCAAGGCCTGTCCCTCGGAGGCATCCGTGACGCCAAAGTGCCGGCAGCCCTCTTCGGCGAGGACGCGCGCGATCTCTGTCAGACCGTGGCCGTAGGCATTGGCCTTGACCACGGCCATGATCTCAGCCTCGCCGGCCAGGCTCCGGATCCGGTGGAAATTCTGGCGTAGATGATCAAGGTGAATGACCGCGCGGGCTGGACGTGTCATCGTTGTATTTTGGACGAAAACGTCCTAGTCGTCAAAAGCCCCCGCGGGAGAGAAGTTTTCAAAGCGGGTATACTGGTTGAGGAATGTCAACTTGACGAAGCCCGTTGGGCCGTTTCGCTGCTTGCCGATGATGACCTCGGCCAGTCCTTCGTTCTCGGGCTTTTTGTGATAGACCTCGTCCCGATAGATGAACATGATGACGTCAGCATCCTGTTCGATGGCCCCGGATTCGCGCAGGTCCGACATCATCGGGCGCTTGTCGGCCCGGGATTCCAGGGAGCGGTTCAGCTGGGAGAGCGCGATCACGGGCACGTCGAGCTCCTTGGCCAGGCCCTTGAGCGCCCGCGTGATCTCCGAGATCTCCTGCTCGCGTCGTTCGGAATCCGCCCGGCCAGACATCAGTTGCAGGTAGTCGATGATGATCAGGTCCAGTCCCTTGGCTTCGCGTCGGAGGCGGCGGCACTTGGACCGCAGCTCGAGCACCGAGATGGCGGGTGTGTCGTCGACATAGATGGATGCCTCGGCCAGCGCGCCGCTGGCTGAGGCAAGCTTGCGCCAGTCCTCGGTCGAGAAGCGCCCGGTGCGCAGGCTTTTCATGTCCACACGGGCCTCGCTGGCCAGCATGCGCAGGGCGATCTGCTGGGCAGACATCTCAAGCGAAAAGATGGCCACCACGGCCGGCTCATCATTGCGGATGGCCGCGTTCTGAGCGATGTTCATCGAGAAGGCCGTCTTGCCCATGCTCGGCCGGCCCGCAATGATGATGAGATCGCCGCGCTGCAGTCCGGATGTCATTTCATCCAGGTCGGAGAAGCCCGTCGGCACGCCCGTGATGGCCTTCTTTTCGGCATAGCGTGCTTCAAGCTCCTTGTAGCTTTGAACCATCAAGGCGTCCATCTTGGCGAATGTCGGACGCGAGCGGTTGAAACGCTCGGCGATGGCCAGGATTTTCTGCTCCGCCAGATCAAGGTGCTCATTGACGTCCTTGCCTGGCTGCTCGTAGACCTCCCGCGAGACATCCGCGCAGACGCTGAGCAATTCGCGCAGCACGGCGCGTTCCCTGACGATATTGGCATAATGCCGCACATTGGCGGCCGTGGGGATGCTGCTGACAAGGTCGGCGAGATAGGCTTCTCCACCGCAGGCATCCAGCTCCCCATGCTGCTCGAGGTGGTCCTTGACCGTCAGGCCATCGACGGGCTGGCCTTTTGCATGGAGTTCCAGCATCGAGGCAAAGATCTTGGCATTGGCCTCGACATAGAAATGCTCGGGCTGGAGCGTTCCTTCCAGACGCTCCAGCGCCTCGGGATCGAGCATGATGCCACCCAGCACTGCGCGTTCCGCATCAAGGGCATGCGGAGGCGAATGCTCGCGCAGGCTGTCAGCCGCACGAAGCGGGACAGGCCGGCTCAATGGCTTTCGGACTCTACCTTGACCGAAAGTTCGGCCGTGACATCCGGATGCAGGCGGATGCGGAAGTGATGCTCTCCGACCGTCTTGATCTGTTCATCCAGGATGATGTTGCGTCGGGCGATGTCATATCCGTGGGCATTGACCAGTTCCGCAAGATCACCCGTGGAGACCGAGCCGTACAGATGCTTGCCATCGGAAGTGGCGCGAACCAAGGACAGGTCCAGTTCGCTCAGCTTTTCGGCAACGGTCTTGGCCTTTTCCAGCTCGGCCTGTTGCTTGGCAAGCAGTTGGGCCTTGCGGCGTTCGAAAACCTTGCGGTTGGCCTCGGTCGCCAGGGCTGCCTTGCCCTGCGGGATCAGGTAATTGCGACCGTATCCCGGACGCACGTTGACGACATCGCCGACGTTGCCCAGGCCTTCCACGCGTTCAAGAAGAATCAATTGCATTTTCTATCCTCCATGTGCCGAATCGATGTTTCGGCGAAAATCAAACCAAATATCCATAAGTCCGACAATGACGAAGGGCACGATCATTGCCGTCCAGAAAAACAGCATGACATACATCAACCCGATCAGGAACTGCATCTTCCTGGCTCTGAACCAGCTATGGACAACCACAACCCCCTGCACGGCCAGCAGTCCGCCGATGAACAGGGCCAGGTTGGTTCCCGCAAATTGCGCATCGCCCCCGGCAAGGTTCGCAACCATCAGGGCGGCCAGAAAAAGATACGCCCATGGCTTGCCGAAATGCAAGTCCAACACGTCGTTGTCCCGCCCCTCATAGAAGCCATAGCGGAGCGCCACCGATCTGGCCAGGACGATATCCCCCCACCAAACGATCCACATGGCCCATGCCAGTAGCCCTGGCAGCACCTGCGCCATCATGGCCCGGGAACGGGAAAGCGCCGCCTGGACCTCGGGATCCCCATCGGGCACCTGCATGCCGGCGAAGAACGGTTGCAGCAGGTGTTCGGTGTAGGACCGCAGGTCCATGCCGCCGGCGAGAGCATTGATGACCAGCACGAGCATGACGCTCAGCCCCAGTCCTGCGGCTAGCCATTGACCGCTTCGGGCGGTTCCGTTGTTGCCCGTGAATACATGGGCAGCCCAGGCCACAATGCCCCCATAGACGACAAAGCTCAGAATTCCCGAGGCCGGTGCAAAACCCATGGCCACGAAGATGAGCAACGAGGCCAGCGCGCTGACCTGGAGCGCATAGGCCAGTCCGCCGCCATACGTGATCAGCGCAACCAGCGCAGGCGCCAGCATGTTCATGGCCACGGCCAACAGCCCGAGCATCATGGCCAGGGCGGGTTGACCGGCTGTACCCGCGAACACGGCAAAACCGCCGATCATCATTGCCAGCAGCAGGCCACAAGGCACCCTCCTCGTCAGCAAGAAGGCGGCGGCCGGAGATAATTGCTTCGGTTCGGTCACGGGCGGGTGTCAATGTTGGCATGCAGGTGCGTCGGTCCGACCGAGCACCTGGCAGCGCTTCAGTCCTTGTGCAGCGGCGTAAAGGGCAGCAGCGCCAGGACGCGGGCCCGCTTCACGGCTGTCGTGAGCTGACGCTGATGGTACGCGCAGGTGCCGGTCACGCGAGCGGGAAGAATCTTGTACCGCTCGGTGATGAATTGGGCCAGAAGATCGGGGTTCTTGTGATCGATCTTCAGGCTCTTGTCGGCACAGAACTTGCAGAACTTGCGTCGGCGCTGGAAACGGCCTCCGGGCCGGCGCGCTGGACGCCGCTCGCGGCCTGCCGCGCCTTCGGCTGCTGGGGCTTCGCTCTTGGTTTCCTTTGTCGTTTCCGTCATTTCCTGTTTCTCCTCATCAATCAATTCGATTCGGTCACGATCTCGACAGCCTTGGCCCAGATCTCGACCTGTCCCCATCGGGGCTCGCCGTCCCTGCTGTAGTAACGGCGCCGCAACATGCCTTCGATGAAGACATGCCGGCCTTCAAGTTTCGTCAGCTGTTCGGCCACATTCCCCATGGCCCTGACGGGCAAGGGCTGACGCGTTTCGTTGTTTGCTCTTTCCGGGCCCAGTTGCGGTCTGGGAACGGAAAGCTCGGCCACAATGGCCAGGCTTCCATCAGGTGTCCATCGCTGGCGCAGGCTTTCCAGCCGGCCGGAGACCCTGACCTGGTTGGACTCAAGCCGGGGCTGATTCACCAGCGGCTGCCTGAGACTCCTCTGATGCTGCATCCTTGTCGGCTGATTTTCGCTTCAGCAATGGCGATGGCTCTTCGGTAAGCTCATCGAGCTTGACGGTCAGGGAACGGATGACCCGCTCCTCCAGCCGGATGGCGCGCTCGAGGGCCTCAAGGGCCTGGGGCTCCCCGTCCGTGACCAGCAGCACATAGTGACCGCGCTTGCGCTTGGCGATCGCGTAGGCCAGGGGGCGGACCCCCCAGTATTCGCGCTTGACGATCCTGCCGCCGGCCTTCTCGACCTTGGCGACGAAGTCGTTCGTGATCTGTTCGGTGTTTTCCTGGGAAATATCGGGATTGACAATGAAAATGGTTTCGTAATACACGGCGCTCCTCTCGGTGTACCTTCATCGTACGCCCCGGCACTTGCAGCGCGGCCGGAGCAAGGTATGTTTAATTGGCGTAAGCCTTGGCCGGAAACCGGCAGACGGCGCACTTTAAGCGCGCCCTCGCCGTTTGGCAAATGGATTTTTGGCCGGCCGGCATGGGCCGGGAACGATGGCTGGCGCATCGGGCGCGTTCCTGCTCGAATACGCCCATGTCGGAACAAACCAGGGTTTCCAAATGGAAGCAGTCGCTCATGCTGGATGCTCCGCTGGCACGCAGGGGGTGCATTTGGGTGCATGCCTGCTCTGTGGGCGAGGTGGCTTCGGTGGTGCCCTTGATCCGGCGTGTCCTGGCTGAGGGTCATGAGGTGCACCTGACCGTGGTCACGAACACGGGCTTCGAGCATGCCCGTCGTCTGCTGGGGGAGCGGGTGGGGCTGTCGTTTCTTCCCTGGGATCTGCCGGGGCTGATGCGCCGGTTTGTGCTTCGCCTTCAGCCGCGCCTGCTCGTTCTGACCGAGACGGAGTTCTGGCCAGGCATGCTCTCCGCATGCCATGCGGCAGGCGTGCCCATCATGGGTGTCAATACGCGCATTTCTGATCGTTCCTTTCCGCGTTACAGGGCCACACGCTGGCTCTGGAGGCGTGTGCTGAACAAGGTCGATGTGTTTCTTCCCGCTAGCAGGCTGGATGGGGAGCGGCTCATGGCGCTAGGCGTCGAGAGGGACCGCATCCGTCCCGTGGGCAATCTCAAGTATGCGATCACGCCGCCTGATATTGATGCCTCCCGTTTGCGCCGACGCATCGATCCGGCGATGTCCAGGCCCGTTCTGTTGCTGGCCAGCACCCATGACGACGAAGAGCGTCGGCTGCTTGGCATGCTGCACGCATGGCGGCAGTTCTGTCCCGACTTACTGGCGGTTTTCGTTCCACGGCATCCCGAGCGCTTCGATGAGGTGGCTGAACTCATATGCATGCATGGGCAGAACTTGCACCGCTGGAGCCAAGGGGACGCCCCGGCGGGAGCCGATGTTCTACTCGTGGATGCCATGGGGCAGTTGTCTTCCCTGTATGCCGTCGCCGATCTGGTCTTTATCGGCGGCAGCCTGGTTGATGTCGGAGGGCATAATCCACTGGAGGCCGCCGTTTGCGGCAGAGGGGTTGTTACGGGGCCCTTTGTGCAGAACTTTCGTGAAGTCATGCATGAGCTTGTCGTTCGGGGCGGGGCTGTCATCGGCCGATCCGATGACGAGGTTGAGGCGATCATCAAGCGGTGGCTTGAGCACCCGGAAGAGCTTCGCGGGCTGCACGCCCGGGCGGCCGCCTTCATGCAGCAACAGCGGGATGTCCTTGACAGGGTCTGGGCCGAGATGGCTCCGAAGCTGGCATGATCAGGCGCTGGACGCAGACCATCGAATCATGCTGGTGGAACGAAAGCAAGCCGCCGCTGGGCTTGCGTTTGTTGTCCGGGATGTATGGCCTGGGCGCGCGCATGCATCAATGGTGGCGCGAGCGAAGATCCGTGGCTGTCGGAGTGCCCCTGGTTTCAGTTGGCAACATCACGGTGGGCGGCAGTGGGAAGACGCCGTTTGTCGCCTGGTTGGCCGAGCGCCTGCGCCGGGATGGGTTTCATCCCGTGATCCTGTGCAGGGGCGATGGCGCACGGGTGCGCGGGGTCAGGGATGTGACGGCCTCATCCAGCGCGTACGAGGTCGGGGATGAGGCCGTCATGCTGGCCTACCTGACCCGGTGCCCCGTCGTTGCGTCCAGGGATCGCGTGGCCGGCGCCTTTCATGCCGCTGAACGGGGAGATGTGATCCTGCTGGATGATGGTTTCCAGTATCGTCAATTGCAGCGATGTCTCGACATTGTGCTGGTGCCTTCCGAGGGCGTGGGCAATGGGTATCTGCTTCCCGCGGGTCCTTTGCGGGAGCCCGTCGATCATCTGAGGCGTGCAGACTTGGTCGTTCGAGTGGGGAAGCAAGGCGAGCCGAATGCTTTGGACGGCGTTTCAGGCGCATGGCGCTGGTGGAACGAGGATGGAGAACTGGTGGACATGCAAGGCATGGGTCTTCTTCCGCCCGAAAAGGTTACGGCTGTTGCGGGCATTGCACGTCCCGGTCGGTTTTTTCTGGATCTGGAGCGCCTGGGGGTTGTCATCGAATCACGCCAAGTGTTTCCTGATCACCATCGTTACGCGGCCGGAGAAGTGCATCGCCTGCTCAGGCGAGGGTTGCCTGTCGCGACAACCATGAAGGATGCCGTGAAGCTGCTGCGATGGTGGCCCGACGGCGTGCCGCTCTGGGTGCTGCGCCAGAAGCACGGAGCGCAAAAGGGCTTGTACGAGGCCGTGCGTGATCGCCTCAAGGCGCGCTGATGCCGGGCTGCAGATTGCCGAAGCCAGGCATCGGGCATAGGCTTGCGTGCATTTTCAAGCGGGAGTTTCGCCATGATCGATCCGTCACTGTTGGAGATTCTGGTCTGTCCGAAATGCAAGGGCGAGGTTCATTACAACAAGGGCATGGATGCCCTTGTTTGCGATGCCTGCAAATTGGCCTATCCCATTCGGGATGATATTCCGGTCATGCTCGAAGACGAAGCCCAGAAGCTGCAGGGTTGACGGGGACGTCGCGCCTTCAAGGACATGCTGACATGTGATGTTCGTGGCCCGGTCCATGCGGACCTTCGCATGGGGCCATCCGAAGAGAGTTTTTCCGGGCGGTGTTCATCTTGTTGCCCATGCTGACGACAGGCGTCGAGCTGCTGTTCTGGCTGTTGAGCCGGCTGCCCGTGCGTTTGGTCGGCGGGCTAGGCGCCGGTTGCGGGCGTCTGGCCTATTGGCTGGATACGCGCCATCGGAACATTGCCCTGCGCAACCTCGGTCGCGTATATCCCGACCGCCCGTTGGCCTGGCGGCGGCATGCGGCCAGGGAATGTTTTGCGGAGCTTGGGCGGACCCTGTTCGAGCTTCCCCATGTCTTTCTGCGCTCCAGGGACTTCCTGATGTCGCGCGTTGACATCGAGGGGGAGCAGGCCTTCAGGGAGGCCTATGAGCGGCAACGGGGTGTTCTGGTCAATGCGTGCCACCATAGTAACTGGGAGCTTGGCGCCTTGATGTTTTCCCTGCTCGGCTATCGCTGTGCGCAGCTCTACCGACCGCTGAGGCAGCCGGGTCTCGACGCCCTGCTGAGAAGGTATCGGGGGAGGTTCGGAACGGACCTGCGCAGCCGTTACCAAGGGTTTCGATGGATGACTCGTCATCTGCGCCAGGGCGGTGTCGTGGCCATGATGATCGACCAGCATGTGTCCAATGGCGTCCCGATCCCGTTTCTCGGGCATGCCGCCAGCACGACGACGCTTCCGGCCATTTATGCGCTCAAGTATGACATACCGATGTTCGGCGTTGCCCTGTTGCGCGAAGGCAGGGAATTCAGGTTTCGTCTGCGTTTCTGGCCCATCCCGCTGCCCGAGAGAAGCGGCGATGTGGCGACAGACCGGCAGGCTGTCATGGCCGCGGTCAACCGAAGCTTCCGCGACCTCATCGACGAGCGTCCGGAGCTGTGGCTCTGGATGCATCGCCGGTGGCGCATTCTGGATGAGGTGGAGGAGGCGACGTGAGCGCGCATCACAAGGCCGTTTCCCGGCATCGCTGGCAACTCGCGCAGCAACGCGAGTTGGCCAGATGGACTGGTCCCGAGGCCTTGCACAGGGCCAGGGAACATGCGCGGAAGGTGTATCTTCCCCATCTGCGCAGGCACACAGAACATCTTCCCGATGAAATGGAGGTACTCGAGATCGGTCCGGGTCCGGTATGTGCCGCCAGCATGCTTGAGAAGGGCAGGAAGACCTATGTGGATCCGCTGTCCGATGATTTTCGTCGCATCTATCCCGGGGAGCTGCCCGAGGGAAACTACCTCGTGGCCATGGCCGAGCAGATTCCGTGCCCTGATCACAGCTTTGACTGCATTATCGCCTTGAATGTGCTGGGCTATGTCCTGAATCCGGAGCTGGTGCTCAACGAACTGGAGCGCCTGCTGAAGCCCGGAGGGGTGCTGTTCGTCGGCATGACCGTGTTTTCCAGTCTTGAGGCCCGCCTGCAGTATTTTCTGCATCGCTGCCTGCCTTCACTGGGTCCGGAAGGGCGGCCGTATTGCTACTCATACGATGGCATCCGGCGAACGCTGGAGCGCCATTTCGAGATCCGCCGGGACATCAGGCTCAATACCGGGCTTCAGGGCTGGCAGGCCTGGCTCGGCCGGCAGGAGCGGCTTTTCGTCTGCGGGCCCAAAGGCAGGCGTCCGTCTTCCGGCTCACCATGAGGCAGCTCATTTCCCCACGGACATTGCTGCTGTTGCCCCCGAACTGGCTGGGCGACGTGATCATGGCCCAGCCTGCCATGTCCGCGTTGGTGAGATGTTTCTCCGGTGCCGAGCGCGTGCTCGTGTTCGGTCGGCCATGGCTGTCCGATGTGCTGCCCTATCTGAATCTGGGGCGCACCGCGGTCTGCCATCACGAACGCGTGCCGGAGGCCGATCTGGCCTTTCTTTTTCCCAACAGCTTTCGTTCCGCATGGTTGAGCTGGCGGGCCGGCGTAAGGCAGAGGGTGGGTTATCGCGGTCAGTGGCGCGGCTTGCTGCTCACCCATCCACTGAGCCGACGCCTTGATCTACGGCGCGATCACCATCGCCTGCATTATCTGGACATGCTGCGTCAGCTGGATATCCCCGTGCATGAACAGCAGGTGCGGCTTGTTGCACCGGAGGAGGATGCCGCCGCGGCGGGCGAAATGCTCGCGCGCAGAGGGCTTTCAGCTGATCGCCTGATCTGTATTGCTCCCGGAGCCCAGTTCGGCGGTGCCAAGCGCTACCCGGCCGAATCCTATGCAAGGGTCTGCGAAGCGCTTTTTCGCGAAGGCTGGCATCCGGTCATTCTGGGTACTCAGGCGGAGCGTTCCATCGGGGAGGCCGTACTGCGGCATGTGCCCGCCGGTCGCTGCTGGAACGCCTGCGGGCAGACAAGCCTGCGGCAGGCTCTCCAGCTCGTGTCCCGGTGCCGCTTGCTGCTCTGCAACGACTCCGGCTTGATGCATGTAGCCGCCGGGCTTGGACGCCCGACTCTGGCCCTGTTCGGCGCTACCGATCCGGCCAGAACGTCTCCATCGGGCCCGATGGCGCGCGTGCTTTATCGTCCGGCCCCCTGCAGCCCCTGTCTTGAGCGGGAATGCCAGGTGGAAGGGCAGCCCTGCATGCGCAATCTTTCCGTCAGCTTGGTGCTGGAAGCCTGCAGGGAGATGCTGGCTTGAAGCTGCTGGTGGTTCGGCTTTCGGCCTTTGGCGACATCATTCACGCGCTGCCCGCCCTTGAGGATCTGCTGGTTCGGCCGGATGTCCAGGTGCACTGGCTGGTGGATGAGCGTTACCGTTTTGTGACCGAGGTGTTTCCATCCGCTGTGCGCGTGCATGCCGTGGCCCTGAAGGGAAGTCGCCCCCTGGAGGATGCGATGCGCGTCGTGCGCGAGCTGAGACGGCAGCGCTTCGACGCCGTGCTCGATTTCCAGGGCCTGATCAAGTCGGCCCTGTTGGCCAGGGCCGCGGGATCGGTTGTTTACGGCATCGACGAGCGGTTTGTCCGGGAGCGACCGGCCGCATGGCTCGAACGCTCCGTTCCGTTTGCGGAGCGGGAGCAACATGTTGTCCAGCAGTACCGGAAGGTGGCGTTGGCTCCATTTGCATCATCGCTTGATGAGCTGCCCGTGATGCCGTATGAGCCGCCGCGGCTGCGCAACGAGGTCATCGCTTCCATGAAGGACGAACCAGCATGGATGTCGCGGCTCGAGGGTTGGGGGAAGTATGTCGTGCTGCATGCCGCAGGAGGCTGGGAGACCAAGCGCTTGCCAGATGAAACATGGATCGAGCTGGCGCGGGAGATCCAGTCCTCGGATAGACGCGCGGTTTTCAGTTGGGGGAATGAGCAGGAGTGCCGTCATGCGCACAGGCTTGCCGAACGAAGTCATGCGCTGTGCTTGCCCGAACGCCTGAACATGTCAGCATTGTGCCGATTGTTGCAAAAAGCCGACGCCGTGGTGGGTGCTGATACCGGCGTGCTGCACTTGGCAGCGGCCGTTGGATGCACAACCGTCATGTTTTGGGGGCCTTCGGCATCCTGGCGGTCCGGGCCGTTTGGTCCCAGGCAATGGCATGTCGAGTCCAATCCGGCATGCGGTCCGTGCTTCAAGCGAAAGTGCGGCCATTTCGTCTGCATGGATCAAATTCGCGCATCGGCAATCCTGGAGGCACTGCATGAATCGGGAGCCATCTAAGCCCATGGGAAAACGCGGCTGGCGGAGCATTGTCGAACAGCATCGCATCATGCTCAGTGCCGTGTTTGTCCTGTTCGCCCTGGTCTTCGCGCAGCCCACGCGCTCGAGCCTGTTATGGGGCCTGCCATGGATTATGCTCGGAGAGGCCTTGCGCATCTGGGCTTCGGGACACATTCACAAGATGGCCGAGGTGACCCGAACCGGGCCTTATGCCTTGTGCAGGCATCCGCTGTATCTCGGACATGCCTTGATCACGACCGGCTTCCTCATCGCCTCGGCCAATGCCTGGCTTTTCCTGGCCGGCCTGGCCGTTTTCGCGATGATTTTCATGCCGACGATGGATCGGGAGGAACAGGATCTGCTGCGTGAGTTCGGTGATGAATACCGCCGCTACATGGAGCAGGTGCCGCGCTTCTTTCCGCGCCTGAATGCCGGGGGGCTTGGTGCTGGGTGCTTCGATTGGGGGCTCGTGTCCCGTCACCGCGAGTGGAACAATGTGCTGGGGCTGTTCGGAGGACTGGTCGGCATGGCGCTTCTTGGCTGGCTGCGGGGAACGCTGTGAAGCGGCTGCTTGCCCTTGCGCTCTTCGTGGCGCTTGCCCACCCTGCCCTTGCAGCAGACAAGTGCATGCCTTTCGCTGGGGAGCGCATGAGCTTCGATGTCTCCTGGGAGTTCATCAATGCGGGATCGGCCACGATGACCATTGTTGCCGACGATCGGGGTTGGAAGACGCAGATCAGCGCACGCACGAACAGGGTGCTGGACCTGTTCAAGAAGGTCAGGGACACGATCTCCGCAACGGGCACATGCCTGGATGGTCGCATCCAGAGCCTGAGCTTTGATGTCGAGCAGCATGAAAACCGCTACCATTCCATCAAGCAGACCCGTTTTGACTGGCAGCGAAATCAGGTCCGCTACACGCAGAAGGGCGAGACAACAGTTTATGACGTACCTGCAGGCCATCTGAGCGTCGTCGACGCCTTCCTGCTGACCCGCACGATGCCCCTGCAGCCGGGAGATGAATTCCGCATCCCCGTTTTCGACTCCAGGAAGCGCTATCAGGTGCTGGTCCGCGTGCTGAACAAGCGCCCCATGCTTCGTGTGCCCTGGGGCGGCGTGGTTCCATGCGTGATTCTGGAGCCCAAGCTGAAGACGGAAGGCATCTTTTCCAGCAAGGGCACGATGAAGATATGGGTGACCGACGACGAGCGCCATATCCCGGTCAAGGTCGTGGCGAAGATCAGGTTCGGGCATATCGTCGGCACCCTGGAAGCATACGATGGCCCGGCCTTCATCCGGCAGGCCGTTCATTGAGGAGCGAGTTGAATCCATGATCATTCTAGGCATCAATGACGGGCGGCATCACAACACCGGGGCGAGCGTGCTCATCGATGGCCGCCTGGTCGCATCGGTTGAGCAGGAGCGCATTTCGCGCATCAAGATGGATAACGCATATCCACACGAGGCCATCGACGAGGTGCTGGCCCTGGCGGGCGTTCAGCCCGATGATGTGGATGTCGTTGCGCTGGCGAATCTCTCCCGCTGGGATCAACGCCCTTATCTGAACCGTCTGTTCCGGCATGTGGCCGAGCTCGGACGGCAGGAGCCGTTGATCCGGCGGTTTTACTGGAAGCACCAGTACGATCGCTTCACGCGCGTCCTTCGTCCACGGAAGAAGCCGCATGGCGTGCTGTCACGCAAGCCCCGCGAGACCGTCGAGCACCATCTGGCGCATGCGGCGTCGGCGTATTACGCCTCGCCCTTTCGCGGGGAGAAGGTGGCGGTCGTCACGCTCGATGGTTCGGGAGACTTTTCCTGGGGTTCGGTCTGGGTCGGCCATCAGGGACGCCTGGAGCATGTGCGGCACATGGATGCCGTGAACAGCCTCGGCCTGCTGTATTCGGCGGTGACGGTTTATCTGGGCTTCAAGGCCACGCGCCATGAGGGGAAGGTGCTGGGGCTTGCCGCCTATGGCCGGCCCGAGCCCTTGCTGTCGCGCCTGCTCAGGCACGTGAACCAGGACGACTGGGACCACCTGCTTGACGCCCGGCTGGCAAGGGTAACCCTGCGCCAGTTCGCGGACATGGGACAATCCGTGATACGCGAGATGTGCGCAGATCTTTCCCGCGAAGATGTCGCAGCCGGCATCCAGGCACTGACGGAAAAGCTGATTTGCCAGTGGATCAGGCGCCAGATGCGCGAACTGGGAGTCGGAAAGCTTGCCGTGGCCGGCGGCGTGTTTGCCAACGTCAAGCTGAACCAGAGGTTGCTGGCCCTGCCGGAAGT
Source organism: Mariprofundaceae bacterium (assembly GCA_015488115.1). Lineage (GTDB taxonomy): Bacteria > Pseudomonadota > Zetaproteobacteria > Mariprofundales > Mariprofundaceae > J005. The sequence continues at coordinate 3,763 of WFOK01000015.1, read as the reverse complement.
CGACAACATCTATATCCATCCCAACATGGGAGACGGCGGCTTGGCCACCGGGGCAGCCTATGAGGTTCATGCAAGGCACCATGGGCGCCTGCATCCACGCCTGCTGGAACAGGTCTATCTCGGTACGGCCATCGACCGTGCTGCGGCGATGCAGGCTTTGCGCGATGCCGAGCTGTCCTACGAGGAGCCAGAGGACATGGCTACCCGGGTGGCCACCATGCTTGCCGACGGCAAGGTCGTGGCCAGGGCGAGCGGCGGCATGGAGTATGGGCCGCGGGCCCTGGGCAACCGGACGGTCATGGCCGCATGCAACGATCCGAGCATCAATCAGTGGTTGAACAAGAAGTTCCAGCGGACCGAGTTCATGCCCTTCGCTCCGGTCATTCTTGAAGAGGCCGCCGCGGACTATTTTCCGGCCTGGAAGCCGGAGCATGTCGCGGCCCGATTCATGACGATCACCTATGATGCCTCGGAGAAGGCCAGGAAGAACATTCCAGCGGCGGTTCATGTCGATGGCACGGCGCGCCCGCAGGTCATTCGTCGTCAGGACAACCCGGACTATTATGACATCATTGCTGCCTACCGGGATTTGACCGGCGTTCCGAGCGTGATCAACACGAGCTTCAATATGCACGAGGAGCCCATCGTTCGCACAGCGGACGAGGCCATCAGGGCCTTTCTTTCGGCTGGTTTGGACGCCCTGATTCTGGGACCGTTCCTTGTCACGAGGTAGCGCGCGCTTGCCGGCAATGCGGCAGCCGCTGTCGGTCGTGATCATCACGCTGAACGAGGAGGCGAATCTGCCGGCCTGTCTCGAGTCCGTGCATTGGGCCAATGAGATTCTCGTCGTGGACAGCGGCAGTACCGATCGCACATGCGAAATCGCCAGGGCATTCGGCGCCCGGGTGTTGGAGCATGCATGGGAGGGTTTTGGGGCGCAGAAGCAGTTTGCCAGCGACCAGGCCCGGCACGACTGGGTGCTCAACCTCGATGCGGATGAAAGGGTCAGCGGGCGTCTGGCGGACTCGATCCAGCGGGCACTTGCGGTTGACCATCAGCCCGCAGCCTATCGGTGCAATTTCCTGCATTACATCATGGGCCACCCCCTCAGGCATGGAGAGGCCTGGCCCGATCCGCACGTGCGCCTTTATGACCGGCGGCGCGCGCACTGGTCCAGGCGGCAGATTCACGAGCATGTTGTCGTTGACGGCCCGGTGGAGACGCTGGATGGATGGATCGAGCATCATACCGCTGCGTCCATTGCCGAGATTTTCGACAAGATCAATCGGTACACGGATTTGCAGGCCGCGGAGATCACGCGGGCTGGCAAACGGGTGGGCCTGCGTCATGTGCTGTTCAATCCGGCCTGGCGCTTCGTGCGCAATTACCTGTTGCGCCTGGGCGTGCTGGATGGTGTGCCGGGTTTGGTGCATGCCGCTCAGGCGGCCATGACGAGTTTTCTGAAGTATGCCAAGGCCATTGAACTTCAGGGGCGGGATGGGCGATGAGGCCGGCTGGCGTCGTTCAGATCGTTCGGCGGTTCGGTCCGGTCGGCGGCATGGAAAGCTATGTCTGGCGGCTTGCGGGTGCCCTGGCCGAGCTGGGCATGCCGGTGCGCATCGTCTGCGAAACGGTTCATGCTGCCGTGCCGGAGGGCATAGAGGTGCATCGTCTGGGGGGCATGGCCCGGAAACCGCGCTGGCTGGCTGCCTGGCGCTTCTCCGGGCGCGTGAGTCGCTTTGTGTCCCGGCATGCCTGGCCTGGCTGGCTGTTTCACAGCCATGAGGCCACCGCCGTTCATCAGGTAACCACGTTTCATGGCCCTCCCTTTGCCAGGGTGCTCGAGCGCCCCTGGTGGCGGCGCATGAGCCCGCGGGTCTGGGCCAGCCTGCTGCTGGAGCGCCGCGAGGTGTGCGGGCCGCAGGTGCGTTGCGTCGTGCCCAATTCGGTGCTGATTCGCCAGATGCTTGAAGATTACTACCCCTGCATTGGCGAACGGATGGGGCCTGTGATTGCTCCCGGCGTGGATGCCTATCCCAGAAGGCAGCCAGGGGTCGGTGCCTCTGAGGTCGTTATCGGTTTCGCCGGGCGGGAGTGGCGGCGCAAGGGCCTGGACAGGGTCGTCCGCATCCTATCGGCCTGGCACAGGAGGCGTCCTGCGCTGAGGCTCATCGTGGCCGGTCCTGCTGTCCCGGAGGTGCGGCATCTGTTCGCACGCGCCCCGTTCGAGGTGGAGCTGCTTGGGGACGCGGACCTTCATGATTTCTATGCCCGCATTGATCTGTTGCTGCACCCGGCCCGCATGGAGCCCTTTGGCATGGTGATCACCGAGGCGCTCAGCGCCGGGGTGCCCGCCGTCGTTTCCGATCAATGCGGTGCGCGTTCGGAGGTTCATCCCTCATGTGTCGTCTCCGAGCATGCGCCTGACGAGGCGTGGATTCAGGCATGCGAACGGGCCATCCGGTATACGGGCAGGGTATCCTACAGCAGGAGCTGGCTTGAGGTGGCCAGGGAGCATGTCGCGCTTTATGAACAGCTTCATGTCGGGAGGTAGCCGCCGCATCGGGCCGGCCGATGCGAGCTGCCTGCTGCTGCTGGCCGGAGCGCTTGTCTTTTCGTTCTCGGTTGCAGGGGCCAATGCCATGTTCGGGATGGCCCTGGCGCTGGGCCTGTTGTCCGGGGAGCTTGCGGCAGGCCTGGCCCTGTTCTTTTCCCGGTTCCGGCCCCTGGCCCTGCTCATGTCCGGCTATGTGCTTTGGGCCCTGTTGGCGCTTTCCTGGTCCCCGGATGCATCCAGGGGGCTTTCGGAGATTGGTCACTGGTGGTTTTTCCTGCTGCCCTCCCTGTTGCTCGGATTGCGTGCCCGCATGCGTTGCTGGCTGATCTGGGCCATATCAGCCGGCCTTGCCCTGCATCTGGGGTATACGCTGCTGCAGGCAGCGGGGCTGGTCGAGGTGACGGTGCTGGGCTCTTCGCGGGACAATCCGACAGGTCATATCGGTCATATCGGCTTCGGGGTTGTCTACGGCATGTGGGCAGCCTGGTTGACGCACAGGGCCTTTCAGGCGAGCGGAAGTCGGCGCCTTGCCTATGGGCTGTTCGCCCTCTGGTCCGTGGTCGCCGTGTTCATGGCCCAGGGCCGGTCCGGCTATCTGGTTGCAAGCATCTTGTTGCTGATGGTTGCATGGCGGCACCGTCGGGATTTGAGCTTGGTCGCTGGCAAGGGCCTCCTGCTCGGAGTGTCGTGCATGTTGCTGGCGCTGATGCTTGCGGGTCCGGGAAAGGCGCGGTTGGCGGAGACTTGGCAGCATCTGCTTCATCCAACGACCCAAGAAGCGAAGATGCGGGATGCCAGATTGAGCATCTGGAAGACGAGCCTGGCCGCCTGGCAGCAGCATGCCTTGTTTGGCGTGGGTACGGGAGGCTATTTGATCGCAGCCCGGCAGGTGGTTGAACGGCATCCGGACTGGGCCTACGGAAGCATGAGGCAGGTCTTTGATCATCCGCACAATCTTTTTCTTCTGGCGCTTGTCGAATGGGGCCCCGTTGGTCTGCTGGTCACCCTCGGCCTGCTCTTCTCCTGGGTCTTCCTCGGATGGCGTATGGACTGGTCTCAGGGAAGCGCGGGCTGCTGGATCGCCTGCTCGGGACTCGCCATGGCTGTGCATGGGCTTTCCTCTTTGAGCCTGAACGAGCATTTCACGGGCGTGCTTGCCATTTTGCTGTTGGGATTGGGGCTGAGGGAAGCGGTCAACTCCACCGG